>NZ_BBQF01000005.1 GCF_000813345.1 Sulfurospirillum arsenophilum NBRC 109478
CGAAAAGGGGGATTATAAAATGTGTGTGTAACCTGTTTCAGGCTCAATTGTAATCACCATAGTATTCAAATTACTATCTATTAAAGTAACTGTAATGGGAGTCATAGCAATTCGATCTGAAGGACTTGCTATGACTCCTCCATTTAAAGCATTAGTATCTCCCCTATATGGTCGTCCCATCGAATCGAAAAGAATTCTATTTGCAGTTGAACCTGTGCCACCACCTGCGACCGTAATTCTTGTAACACCATATGTACTTGTTAAATCTAATTTTTTATTCATAAATTCTGGCTTTGTATTATTAAAAAAAGAGGTTGTAGGCGTGCCAATAAGATATTGAATCGGATTTAAAGGATCTTTCGCAACTTCAATAATACCACCAACAGAAGCATTTGGGTTACCATCACTATTGATATCGGACATAATGGCATATGATTGGACTCCGCCCGCTGTAGAAAAACGAACTTGCCATCTTTTTCTATACCATGCAGAATCATTAGAGGCAAATGTATCATCCTGCATAGCAAGGTGTTGAGTATAGCGGATATGACTGACAACTTGGTCGGCAGCTTCTCTTAGAGGGTTGCGTTGAAAACTAGAAGAAACGAAATACGATAAAATGCCGACAATCATAATAACAAACACGAGCTCAAGCATTGTAAACGCTTTTTTCATTTTCGATTCTTCTTAATTAACTCTGTAAAGATAAAAGGTTTTAACCGTTCTACCATAGTAAGCAATATCGATCTTTTCAAACCCCTCGTCTATCTCTCTTTGGGTTGTGAGTTTATATGCTCCACCACGTTCTATATTATAGAACTTAAGTCTAAGAGCCAATTTATCATCTTTCGTCATCACTTTAGTAATGCCTTTGGCTTTAAGCGCATCGGCTAGCTCTTTGGCAATGTCATAGTTAATGGCAAAATGTTTAGATGGATCATCCATATACGCATACAAAGGTTTGTTAAAGAAGCTTAGCATTGTATTGGCAAATAAGGAAACAAGCACGATTACAAAGAAAATTGTATGCAGTTTACGAAATGCGGGGAGTCTGACACGGTAACTGTTAAAAAAGACTTTAATCATCAAGGGAACGGAAAGTACCACAAAAGGAGCGAAATCTTCGAGCAGTAGACGCTGGCGTAAAGAGAGAAGCAATGAAACGACCAGAGAAAAGAAGGAGATATACCATAAAAGGTTTTTTTCTTCTTTAATAAGAATGCGGTACATGGCATAAACAAAGTATAAAAAAAGTAATGGAGAAAAGACAATCGCATAAACACCTAAGGTATCTATAAAATAGCCTTTGGGTTTTCCACCTGTATCAAAACCGTACAGATACATGGATGTGCCAAACAGTATAAGTGTTAAAAGCAACAGGTCAGTTTTGCGTTTCATTAATGCATAGACGAACAATGCAATATAAAAAATAGCAAAAGAGTTATCGACAAAAAGACACACGACGAGCACGAATTGAGAAACGACTTTATACTCTTTGAGATATAAGTAAGTAAACAAAAGACTAAAGAAGATAACGACGATACCACTATTGACCAACAGTGCAATACCATTAACGCCTGGTAAAAGGGCATAAATGGCAACAGAGAAGATACGATCAACCCGCTTTTTTAAAAAGAGTTTGCCGATTTTATAGAGTAAAATGATGGAAGCAAGATGTAAAAGGATAAATGGCAAACGCAGTGCAAAGTCATTTTGTCCTAGCAGTTGTGTTGAATAGAGCGCAAGGTAGTGAACAATGTTTGTACCATTAAAAAAGATATTTGCCTCATCGTGACTAATGGAAATACTTTGCGTACCATAGGTCAGTAAAGCACCACTTAGAATAAGGATAAGGAGTAAATAAAGTCTCTCTCTCATAGTTTTAAGAAATTATTTAAGATGGCATGTCCATGTTCGCTCAAAATGGACTCTGGGTGAAATTGAACGCCATAAATTTGTTTGTCTTTGATTTGCAATGCCATAATTTCGTGATCATCTGTACTGTACGCCGTTGGAATCACAACATCAGGAAGCCCTTCTTGCTCTACTGTCAACGAGTGGTAACGTGTTGTGGTAAAGGTTTCAGGAAGCCCATCAAAGAGGCAACTGTTGTGAAGTTGTTTGGTTGTAGATGTTTTGCCGTGCATCATGCGTTTAGCACGTACCACTTTACCGCCAAAGGCTTGTCCAATCGCCTGATGACCTAGACAAATGCCTAAAATAGGGATTTTACCGCCAAAGTGTTTGATAACATCGAGGCTGACCCCTGCTTCATTGGGGGTTGCAGGACCTGGAGAGATGATAATTTTCGAAGGATTAAGCGCTTCGATCTCTTCGATGCTGAGTTCATCATTGCGAATGACTTTAAGATCGGCACCGAGCTCTAAGCAGTACTGCACGATATTGTAGGTAAAGCTGTCATAATTGTCTATCATTAAAACCATAAGTGTTCATCCATTGTAAATAAGCTAGGTTTAATAATCATAACACGCTTTTACTTAAAAATTGACTATCTGCGCCAGTAGCCACGTCATTGCCAGAAGATCAGCACTGCCTCCAGGAGAAAGATTTTTAAGCGTCATATCCACATCAAAATCATTTAAAAGTGTGTCCAAGTTTTCCATTTTACTCTTTACATGTAAAAGCTCATCTGCCCTTGTTTTAGCGTAATTGAGTCCTTCCACGCCACCTCGTGACCACAGTGTGCTATCATCAAGCAATGAAATGAGTAAAAGCAGTGTCTTTTTCAGGGCTATCTCTTCGCCCTCCTCCTGTTTACGCGCTTCAAAAAATGGCAAAGCTCGCTCAAAAACAATCGCAAAACCACTCTGTGCGATGCCACGAATGCCCGCACTGCCCGTTTCATAAAAGAAGCGTGCCCCTGCACTGTTCGGCTTTACATGTAAAAGATCATCCTCGACCAAATTGTCGCACAGTGCTTGCATTTGGGCTTGTAAGCTTTTACATGTAAAGCTTTGCTTTCTCCCTCTGATACGACCGATGGCACCACATAAAACGGCCAAACAGAAGATCATTCCTTTGTGGGTATTCACACCTTTTGTGGCTTCAAACATCGCTTTTTCACAACCAACGCCAATTTTGCGCAGTCTTACAAAACTCTGTTTGGCATCTTCATAGGCATAGGTTTGCGCTGTTTGAATCCACTGCACAACAAACGGCTTGATGGCTTCAATGCTGGCATAAAACGTATGAATGTCCATATCACGGTGTGCGCCACTGTTGGTTCGATCGACCAATCCAGGTTTGGGAGTGAGTTCCACTTCGGTTTTCATAGCGCGTTCACACCATAAAGCCATTGAGTTGGCAAAAGCATGTTCAGCTACAAGTGCATTAATATGTAAGGTAAGTTCACGATAAGTGTGTTTTTGAGCCCTTGCACAGAGCTGTGCTTCATCACCGCAGACAAAACATTGGCGTTTTGCAAATCCAAGCGCACTTCGTGAGAGAACTTCCCCTCTAAAATCCAGCACATCAATATCCATCAAACGCCCTAGTGGATGGGTGTTTTCAAGTTTACATGTAAAGGCTTTGAGTATCTTGGCTTCGGCTTTACATGTAAAGAGAGATTCTGCTCCTGTGGGTGCTATTTTTGACTCAAAAGTCAACAGTTCAATGCGCTCTTCTTCTAACATTGAAAGAATACTTTGATGCGCGCACTCATGTACAACAATGGCTTCATGCGAGAGTTTGATGGAACTGGGAATGTTAATGGAAAGGGAGATAAGAGAAGCTTCAGGGAAGCGTGCTAAAAGCTCTTTTTGCTTGAAAGCACGCTCCTCCTTGGCTCTTAAAATGGCGTCTATCGATGTTGGTTTGCCTATCATTTACGCGAGTTGTTTCACCACGTCAATGACCGAGCCATCACGGTAGCGAATGACCGCAACGACTTTATCCGTGTATTTGATCTCAGCAGGCTCACCGCACAAAGCAATGGCGCGGTCATAAAGTTCTTGCATCTCAACAATTTGAAGCCCTGCTTTTTTAAGGCGTGCTTTAAGCTCTATATTTTTAGGATTGACCGCAATGCCTTGATCGGTCACGACAACATCCACGCTACAACCTGGTGTTACGATGGTATTGACCCGTTTTGTCACCGTCGGAAGGCGTCCGCGTGTGAGCGGTGCTACGATGATGGAGAGTTTTGCTTCCGCTGCCGTGTCACTGTGTCCACCAGAAGCTCCTCGTAAAAAGCCTTTTGATCCTGTGATGACATTGACATTAAAATCAAGATCGACCTCAAGGGCACTTAAAACAACGATGTCTAGTTGTTTAATAGAAGCACCTTTGGAGCTTGGATTGGCGTATTCGTTCGCGCTGATTTCGATGTGGTTTTTATTTTCCCCCAAAGATTTCGCGGCAAATTCATCAAAACTTTGGACATCAAGAAGCGTTTTGATGAGACCACGTTTGAGCATATAGACCATCGTACCGGTGATGCCACCCAGTCCAAAACTAGCGTGAATACCCTTCTCTTCCATCTTTTCACTTAAAAAGACAGTCGTGGCAAGCGAGGCGCCACCCGTTCCTGTTTGAATGCTAAAGCCCTCTTTGAAAAGTCCTGAATGCTCAATAAGTTTAGCCGTATGACTCGCCAATAAAAGCTCTTTAGGATTGGTCGTCATACGGGTTTCACCCGCACCGATTTTAGAAGGATCACCCACCTCTTCTACTACAACTACAGCATCCACTTGATCTTGATGAAGACTAGCAGGCACATTGGGGTACTCTTCTAAAGACTCGGTCAAGACAACAACATAGTCGGCGTACTGCGCATCGATCATCGCGTAACCTAAAGAGCCACATTTTGAGCGACCTGAATAACCATTGGCATTGCCAAATGCATCGCACACAGGCACTCCTAAAAAGGCCACATCGATTTTAAGCTCGCCCGATTGAAGCAAATGTACACGTCCACCGTGCGAGTGAATTTGTACAGGTTTTTCCATCAATCCTTTAGAGATGGCTTCACCCAGTTTACTACGAAGCCCCGAAGTATAGAGTTGTGTTACCACCCCGCTTTTAATATGTTCGATAATAGGATCGTGCACTGAAGCCAGTGAACTAGACGCCAATGTAAGGTTTTTAAAGCCCATTTTAGCGATGATGTTCATCACGTTGTTAATCAAAAGATCGCCACCGCGAAATGCATGGTGAAAGGAGATGGTCATGCCGTCTCGTAAACCTGAGCGTTTTATAGCTTCTTCAATGCTTTCACACAGCTTTGCCCTTCGGTCTTCACCTTTCTTTTTTTCTTTACATGTAAAAAAAGGCGCATTAACAGAGGTTAAATTTTCAGTTTTAAACTGTTTTTGTAGATCTTTCATTGCTCTTCTCCTAAAACACCAGACGCACGCGCCAAATCCATAATCCACTCTGCACGTAAAATAATAGGTGCATCGACCATTTTACCATCAAGTGAAATAACGCCAAGTCCACGCTCTTTCGCATCTTTGGCAGCTTCGAGAACCTCTATTGCCCAGTTGATATTTTTCTGACTTGGGGCAAAGGCACTGTGAAGCCATGGGATTTGAGTGGGGTTGATAAGTGATTTTCCATCAAAACCAAGCCCTTTGATCAGATCTACTTCGTGCATAAACCCCTCTTTGTCTTTGACATCCGAAAAGACAGAGTCAAAGGCGCCGATTTTTGCCGCACGTGCCGCGAGTAAGATTTGATTTCGTGCTGCCATAAGCTCATGTCCCTCTTTGGTTCGTTGGGTATGAAGGTCACGCACAAAATCTTCTGCACCCAAAGCAATGCCCATCAGACGCTTGGAACATCTGGCAATATCCACAGCATTGACTACACCAAGGGCACTTTCAATGGCGGCCAAAAGCATCGTCTTCTTCCCTTTCCCGATACGATTTTCAATGTGTGAGATCTCTTGTTCCATCTCTAATACATCATCCACGGTGTCTGTTTTTGGAAGACGGATAATATCCACGCCAGCTCGTATAGACGCCTCTAAGTCTAAAAGACCAAAAGGAGAATTGAGAGGATTGACACGTACCGCTGTTTCAATGTTTTTGTACGTAAAGTGTTGCAGAGCATGAAAAACCATCATGCGTGCTGAGTCTTTTTCACTGAGAGCAACGGAGTCTTCAAGGTCAAACATCACCGTGTCTGGCTTGTAGATAAACGCGTTACAGACCATTCCCGTGTTAGAACCTGGTACAAAGAGCATACTTCTTCGTAGTTTTTGTTTCATGATAATGCACTCCAATCAGGCTCATTCTCGCCAGATGATCTTAAAATAGCCGTTTGAACACGCGCTTTGATAACATAATCCAGCGCTCCTTTGTCTTGAACGATCAACTTGATCCCATCTACTTTCATAGCCGTTGCCGCCTCTAAAATCAGAGCGCGTATAGCATCACCATAAATCTCTTCAACACTACTCTCCAACTCAATCACGATTCCTTTTTCATCAATGGGAATCACACGGACAAACGCATCGCTTGATTCGAGTGTTCCAGCATGCGCGGTCTCTAGTTTTTTGCTCATTTTACTTCCTCTTTAGACATCATTTTCACAATCAACGCGTACGTTGTGGGAGGCACCAATGGTAAGATATCTTCCAAACGGTTTTGTTGCATCAATTTTCTGACTCTCGAAGCCGAAATTGGCTCACCACCATACTCAATGCGTCCAAGCTCAACCACCTCAATGGCTGGAAATTCACTCGGGCGAACAAGTAATTTTTTCATCTGTTGGTTATATTCATTGGTCACGGCACATAAAGGTTCAACACCAACATATCGGTGTGTAATGCCCAATTGTGGGGCTAAATGATTTCTAAAGATATTGAGATCAAGCTCGGTATAGAGTGAGTCGATCTGACGTTTGTCCTTAATAAAATAAGTCGGAAACGTCGCTTTAGAGATAATATAGTCTGAACCCTCATGTATCGTGAGATTTTCAAGATCTTCCAAGCCTTCGCAAATCAGGCGGTAACGATCTTTAAACGTAAAAAAGGAAGCATCTTCCTTCACCACAAACAGATGTACCCACTCGGAGCTTTCACACGCTTGCTCCACCAAATAACGATGCCCCAAGGTAAAAGGATTGCAATTCATCACGATGCTGCCAACCACATCACCCGAATGTTTATACTTACGCAATCTTTTTTTATACAGATCGATATTATAGCTGTTCTCCATCAAAATGACTTGATGATCTGCTTGCTCAATATACTTAAACCCACACGATTCAAAAACCTCCTCATAGTCTGGTTTCGTAAATAAAAATAGATCATGCCTGCCTTCGCGAAACGCCACTTTCAATAGCTCGCTCATTAGGCTTAGTGCTAAGCCTTCCCCTCTGATGGACTCATCCAGTGCAATGTTTTTAAGCACTTTACCACTAAGCCCTCCACAGGCAACGATGCGATCATCTTCCTTGGCGATCACGAAAATTTCGACATCTTCTGACATTTCCAGATCAACACTTTGCAAAAAGTCATTGACCTTTTGCCGTCTTACGGTGCTGGTATGGGGAATTTCAGAAAAGACAAAACTCATTTGTCTTCTTTTTTACGTAAAAATTTCACAAAAACAGGTGCAACACTCATGACTAAAAACATTCTCACAATATGATGAAGCGCAACATACGGCAAATTCGCTCCTACAATGATCGCTATTAAGTTCATTTCAGACTGACCGCCTGGTGAAAAAGCTAACAAAATGGAGATAAGGGGAAACTCGGTCATCTCTGAAACTACAAACACAAAGAGTGCTGAAATAAGCGCTAAAAGGGCAAAATAACCCAACGTTTGCGCAAAAACTTTAGCAATTTCTTTACATGTAACACCGACAAAGACAAAACCTACCGTTGTTCCAAGAATAAGTTGAATCAGTTTAATAATCTCATTGGGTGGGCGAGAATGGACAATACCTGAGCTATACACAATGGCGCCTAAAATCATAGGTCCAATCATCGTACCACCTGGAATTTTGAGCTTTAAAGCACCCCACCAACCAAGAATCGCACAGAAGATTAAAATCAGCATCTCATGAAGGTCACTCTGAAAAAGAGGCTGCGTAATATTGACTCTACCATCCAAAGGGACATGAGAGAGCGTTTGTATGATAAAAGGCAGTGTAAAAACAATGCATAAAAGTCGAACGGATTGTGTCATGGTGACTTTATAAACGTTTGCACCCATGACTTCGGCTAACGTTACCATCTCCAAAAGGCCTCCTGGCATGGAGCTGAAATAGGCAGTCATCTTATCGAACTTAAGCCACTTCCAATAGTAAATCATTCCACAAAAAGTAATCAGAAGCACAAACGGTAAAATTAAAACAATGCTAGAGACGAAGTCTCCCAAATAGTGTAAAATCGTAGGATTAAAGGCACTACCGATGGTAATACCAAGCACAGCTCGTGCAGGGGCGGAAAAGAGTTTTGGGGAACGAAGGGGAATGTTGGGAAAACGGCTGACAAGGGCAATAGCTACAATTGAGCCCAAAAGCCATGGCAATGGTACGTTGATAAAAGAGAAAAGTATGGCTCCTAAAATCCCTATAAAAAGCGATGCTATTACAGGTAAAAAGCCTTTAAACCATTGCATTTAACATCCATCAAATGATCTTTGTAAGTCATGATAATGATACCTTTTTTTTCATTAAGAACAACTAAGCCGAACTAAGCTCAAATGTGGCTATTTATGGGCATTTTGTGCATAAGATGCTTAAAATTATGTTATATTTTGAAACTCAAAAATACTTTCGGTATGAGTCGACTGAAAAGGAAATATAACAGTATGCAAAAATTTAAAAAAACATCCTTTCTCCATGAAGAATTATTGCTCAAAATACTCCTATTTTCAACCATGCTGGTTTTAGTAACCTTACTGACCTTTAGCCTCTTTTTGGGGCATATTTTAAAAGAACTGATGGAAGAACAGATAGGTCAACGTGCCCTTGCTATCTCCAAAACCATCTCTTTGATGCCTGAAGTCATCGCATTGGTCGAACAAAAAGATCCACAGGGTCGTTTGATGAGCATCATTGATCCACTTCAAGCTTCTATTGATGCGAGGTTTATTGTGATTGGAGATAACGACTCCATTCGACTTACCCATCCTACTAAAGAGCTTGTGGGAGAATCTATGATAGGCGAAGACAATAGAAAAGCGCTTAAAGAAGGACTCTACTACACCTCAAAAGCCACAGGAACACTAGGTCCTTCCATCCGAGGGAAGTCTCCTGTGTTTGGAAAAAATGGTGACATTGTTGGCGTTGTTTCGGTGGGTTATTTGGAGGAGAGCGTACAAGAAATTATTGCAGAGCGGTATCATCAGTTCCTCATTTATCTTTACGGAGCGATGTTTTTAACTGTTATCATGGCATTTAGCCTCTCACGCAAAATCAAAAACTCTCTTTTAGGCTATGAACCCAGTGAAATTAGCCGCCTCTTCCTTGAAAAAGAGGCGATTTTAAATGCCGTCAAAGAAGCGATCATTGCGACCAATACAGAGGGCGAGATAACGCTCTGCAATGAAGTGGCACAAAGTTATTTTCAGTTGGATGAAAGCACGAAGCAGCCTCCCCTTTCTTTGCAAAAATATCTTTTTACATGTAAAGAGATGAAAGACGTTACCCTTGAGGTAGATGGTGTTGATTATATCTGCAATTTCTCACCCGTAACGCATGAAACCAAAACCGTTGGCATGGTCGCAAGTTGTCGAAAAAAAGAGGAGATGGATGCGCTGGTGTGGGAGTTAACCCGCGTTAAACAGTATTCGCAGAGACTCAGAGAGAAAAAGCATGAATTCTCCAACCTTTTACACCTGATCTCAGGGCATATTCAAATAGGAGAATACGACAAAGCCATCGCGTTGATTAGCGAAAACCATCTGCCTGATGAAAAAATTATCGAGCAGTTTCAAAACGTGATTCACGATCCTCTCGTCGCTTCTATTTTTATCGGAAAATACTACTTTGCCTTTGACAAAGGGGTCAAAATCATTCTCGATGAAAACAGCTTTCTTCAAGAGAGCATTGATCCTTCCATTTCCAAGCATCTTTTAACCATTTTAGGCAATATCATCAACAATGCGATCGATGCAGCCGAACTTTCAGAAAAAAAAGAGGTCACGCTCTTTGCCACAGACATTGGCAATGATCTTATTTTTGAAGTGGAAGACTCAGGCTTGGGTATCGAAGAATCCCTCCATGAAAAGATTTTTGAAAAAGGCTTCACCACGAAAGGCGAACTGCACAGCGGATACGGTCTCTTTTTTGTTAAAAGTACCTTAGAGTGGCTGGGTGGATTTGTCTCTTTTGGCAAAGGAAATTATGGTACTATTGTGAGCATTCATATTCCTAAAGGAAGCCGTAATGATTAAAGTTTTGATTGCTGAAGATGATCCAAGAATTGCGCTTTTGCACCAAAGTATGGTGGAAAAAATAGCCAATTTTGAAGTGATTGCCATCGCAAATACCATCAGCGAACTCAAAGAGTACATCGAACTCATGCGCCCTGATCTGCTTCTTTTAGATGTCTATTTTCCCGATGGCAATGGAATTGATTTTCTAAGCTGGATGCGAAGCAATGCTGTCCACACCGATGTTATCCTCATCACCGCCGCCAAAGAGATGGCATCGTTAGAGAAGTCTTTGCGGTATGGTGTTTTTGACTATCTCATCAAACCCATTATGTTTTACCGCTTCCAATCTTCTTTGCAAAAATTTCATGACTACAAAGAGAAAGTCATCTCCCAAGAAGAGCTCTCCCAAAGCAAAGTCGATGCGTTTTTCAACAAAACCTTGCAACCTACTAAACCTTTACATGTAGGATTACCTAAAGGGGTAGATGGTATTACGTTGGAAAAGATTTTGAGTGCTTTACACCAAAGCCAAGCTTTTTTCTCAGCGAGTGAAATTGCAGAAATATTAGGAATTAACCGCACGACTGCACGTAGGTATTTGGAGTATTTGGTCTCTGAAGCCAAAGTTGAAGTTGACTCTCTGTACGGCTCGGTGGGTCGTCCTGAGCGTAAGTACAGGCTCAAGACGACAGAATAATATTGCTACGTCTACTTAGCGGACTGCTAACATAATAGGCGCACTAATACCTAACAATGCAACAATAAATATGGTTCCAAATATAAAACCAAGCTTCCAAAAATCTCTACCCGTAATATACCCAGCACCATAATACAGTGGAGCAGGACCTGTTGCATACGGTGTAATAACCCCCATAATACCATGTGTCATAGCAAGAAGCAATGCAAACTCTTTGATTGGCATACCTGGAACACTCATACCAACGGCAAGCATAACAGGCATCATCGCTGTTGCATGAGGAGTTGTGCTGGCAAACATGTAATGCGAAAAGAAATAAATGGCTACAAGCACATACATCGCAACAATAGGTGAAAAACCTTCCATATAAGAGGCTACTCCGTTGTCAAACCAATGGATAAAACCCGTACGTGAAAGTCCTTCTGCTAGTGACACCAAAAAAGCGAGTAGTACGATGGTATTCCAAGCGGTCTTGTTACCAGCGATGTCATCCCATTTAACAATTTTTAAAATCATCATGAATGAAACCGCCACAAGTGCTACGGTGGTGGCATTAATGATGTTCGCACCAAATATCCAAAATAATATCGCTGTAAAAACAATCAGTCCTAGCATAATTTCATTAAGCGTAATTTTTCCCATTTTTTCTAACTCGCTAGCTGCCCACTTTGGCACTGCTTCACCTTCTTTAATTTCAGGTGGATAAATCCAATAGATCAAGAGTGGCAGTAAAAGTAACATAACGATACCAAAAGGTGCTGCTGCAAAAAACCAGTCTGTCCATGAAATTTCAACTTTGGTGATTTTTTTGATAATCTCGACACACAGTAGGTTTGGTGCTAAAGCCGTCAAAAACATAGAGCTTGTAACAGCTGTTGTTGAAAAAGCAACCCACATAACATACCCGCCTATTTTTCGTGATGATGGATCGTTTGGTTTTGAATCATACAACGGTGGTAAATTGCGCACAATTGGGAAAATGATGCCACCACTACGTGCCGTATTCGAAGACGTAAAGGGTGCAACAAGTGCATCAGAGAGCATAACCGCATAGCCAAGCAGAAGCGTTCTTCGTCCCATGAGTTTAACCAACATCAAGGCGATACGTCGTCCAAGTCCTGATTTTTCATAACCGAGTGCAAACGTGAAAGCTGCAAACACAAGCCAAACTGTTGTACTACTCCAACCCGTGAGCATCCATTTAATCGCTTGTTCTGGCGCTTTAAATTTTGGATTTGCAAGCTCTTTTGCGCTAAAAAGCACCCAAGGGGCGAAAACGGTAACAATGGTCGCACCCATAAGACCAACCGCTGCAAAAGTGAATGATTCCATCACTAATGCCGCTATGGTACCTGCAAAGATAGCAAAGAAATACCAAGCGTGTTGCTCAAGTCCTGAAGGGGCAGGAGAGAGCGCAATACCAAGAGTAACTACAATTGGTAGCAAGGATATCCATCGAAATTTTGAAACATTTTCCATTTAATTCATTCTCCTTTTGCTGTAATGCCTCATATCGTAGCACTTTTAGAAATACATAAGCAATATAAAAGACATTAGCTGTTTTTTTAGTATTTTGGCTATTGTGTGCACACTGTTAAATGCTACATTTTGTTACATATATTTCATAAAGACTCATGATGGAGTATATTTTCCTAGGGTACGTTTCTAAATAATTTTATAAAGAATAATTTAATTTATTGAGAAGTAAATTCAAATAGGATTAAAGAAGATCGCGTTATACTAATTTTAACACGACTCTAAGGTTCAACCAATGATGAGAAGATGGGTGTTTTTTATTACGTTTCTAGCCATACTCTTTGCCCCAATGACGGGGCTAGCATCTTCCAAAAAAGAGATTCTACTTCCTAAACAAACGCTTGTGTACAGCCAAAGTTCATGGGAACCACTTGTGATTGTCAATGATGAGCATATAAGCGGTATGATCACAGACTACCTCACTCTTTTAGAAAAAAAAACTAACCTTAACTTCACTTATACGTTCCATAACACTTGGGATCAAGTGCTCCAAGAGTTTAACGCAGGTGCTTTGGACATTCTTCCTGGGATTATTACCAAAGATGTATCGCCTAATGTAGTAACAACCAAACCTTTTTTGCGCTTTAACCTCGTTTTAGCAGCCCTCAAATCAAACAATTTCATCAGCGATCTTAGAGAAGTTCAAAAACAAAACCTTGTCATTGCGGTTGGTGAGCATTCATCTGTTCAACATTATTTGCAAGACAATTATCCAGATATAAAAACGTATGTCGTTAAAAATACCCAAGAAGGGTTATTGGCAGTTGAGCATAAAAAAGCTGACCTCTTCTTGGAAATGGCGCCTGTTGTCAGTGAAGCACTGCAAAACAGCGGACTTTCAAACATCAAAATTGTAGGTATTTTAAAAGACAAATTTGAACTTGTGATGGCAATTCAAGATGCATCATTACTGTCTCTGATTAATCAAGGCATTGATGCCATTACGGACGTAGAAAAAGAGAGGCTCACTAAACGGTATATCAAAATAAATGTTCAAGAAAAAGTCGACTACTCTTTAAGCTTTAAGATTGTTACGATAGGTATTTTTATCGTGATCGGTTTCATCGTATGGCTTTCCATTCTCAAACGTGAGATTCGTAAACGTAAACTGGCTGAAACCAAAGTGAGTTATACCAATCAACGATTGCATCGTGCAGCAGAAGAGCTTAAAATTGCTATGGCAAAAACAGCCTACGCACATCAAGCTAAAAGTCAATTTTTAGCCAACATGAGTCATGAAATTCGCACCCCTATGAATACCATCATCGGGATGACAGAGCTTATTTTACGCAAAGATTTACCTGAAAAAGAGCGCCACTACCTTAGCAAAGTTGCGGAAGCAGGACATCATCTTTTGGACATTATCAACGATATTTTAGATTTTTCAAAAATAGAAGCCAACAAAATTCAACTCGAAGCCATTCCATTTCAACTCGAAGAGCTCATCGTGTCCGTCACAGATCTTATAAGCATGCGTGCCCAGCAAAAAGGGTTAGAGCTGCTTATAGATATGGGAAATGTCACCGCACATCGCTACCGTGGAGATCCCTTACGTCTTAAACAAATTCTGCTCAACCTTGTTGCTAACGCTGTAAAGTTTACTCCTAAGGGCGAGGTTATCATCCGTCTTAAAGCCTTGGAAGAGAACAATGGTATCCAAAAAATCCGTTTTGAGATCAAAGATACAGGCATAGGAATTACGCCTGAACAAATAAAATACCTTTTTAACGCTTTTTCTCAAGCAGATATGTCCACCACGCGTAATTATGGAGGGACAGGACTAGGTCTTACCATCGCACAAGGGCTGGTACTCATGATGGGAGGAGAGATTCAGTGCGAGAGTGTTTTTGGCGAGGGAAGTACGTTTTGGTTTGAAATTCCTTTGCACATCGATGCTTCGTTTATCGCTCCAACACAGCCCTTAATCACAAAAGCCCTCAACGTCTTGATCGTAGATGACAATGAAACAGCTCTCGAAATTTTCTCTGAAATTTTATACCATTTTGGCATTGGATGCGTTACATGTAAAAGTGCAAAAGAGGCTTTGGATCTTTTAAATAACGGTTTTCAAGCCGATGTGGCGATTATTGACTGGAAGATGGAAGGGATGGATGGCATTACGCTATTCCAGCTCATAGAACAACGCTATGAGCATCAAATTGCATCCATTATGATGGTAACCGCGTATGATAAAGAAGAACTTATCGCTAAATTGGGAATCGATCAACCCTATGCCGTATTGGTGAAGCCGATCACCGCTTCTACCCTTTTTGACACTCTTATCAGTATGTACGGGCACAAGCGTCTTATTGAACCATTACATCACGCACATGAAACGCAGGTTATTCAGTCTTTAGATGGCATCACGGTATTGCTCGTAGAAGACAATCCAAGTAATCAAGAGGTAGCACAAGAACTTCTCAACGAAGTGGGGATTATTGTCTATATTGTCAACAATGGGCAAGAAGCGCTTGAATGGCTCATTGAAAATCCATTACCGGATCTTATTTTGATGGATTGCCAGATGCCTATCTTAGATGGTTTTGAAGCAACACGCAAAATTAGAAGTGAACTCAAACTCACGTTGCCTATCGTTGCGATGACTGCCAATGTAATGAAAGGTGATGAGGAGCGCTGTTATGCATCAGGAATGAATGGCTACGTTCCAAAACCGGTGGACTCTCAAAAACTCCTTCAAGAAATCGCACGCTTTTGCCATAAAACAGCATCAATACCTCCTGTATGCACATCTTCTTCAGATAACTTTGCACTCGAAGGTATCAACAGTCTTCAAGCCATTTCACGCCTTGGAGGCAATGCAAAACTCTATCGCCAACTGCTGAAAAGTTTTGCCAAAGATCAAGTACACTTTATGCAAACCTATCGCAACTATGTTGTCGCCAATGACCTTGATGGCGCTAAAAGGTTGTGTCATACGCTCAAAGGCATTGCAGGAACGCTTGGTATGGAAGAGCTCTCGGCATTGGCAGAACAAGCTGAACGCTCTTTGCATCCTATAGACAACGATGCGCCACTGCTAGAAGCTATTGACATAAAGATTCGCTCTTTAAGTGCCATTATTCAAGCCCTTTCTACTCAAGTAGAGCCTTTTGGAACCTTTACTTCCATTGAAAATGAGACACTGCAAAAGCTTATCGAAAAGCTGAAAAGCTCTGATGCAACAGCACTGGATGATGCCATGATGCTTTCACAATCCACCGATGAAAAACTCCTCGAGGCTTTTGAGCAGATCAAAGCCTTCGAGTTTGAAAATGCTATAGCACTGATTGAGCCATTACTGAATCAAAACACACCTAAAAAGGCGGACTAAATCCTATGGAAACCATTCTTATTGTCGATGACACCCCTGAAAATCTGGTAATTCTAAGCGAAATTCTTAAGCCTTTTTACAAAGTTAAAGTAGCCAACAGTGGCATTAAAGCGATGAACCTTATCGCTTCAGGAGACATTCCCGATCTGATTTTACTGGACATCATGATGCCAGAAATGAGTGGCTACGAAGTCTGTAAAAAACTCAAAAATGATCCACTAACGCGCAATATTCCTATTATTTTTGTTACGGCATTGAGCGACTGTGAAGATGAGGCTGAAGGTTTAGGGCTAGGAGCCATTGATTACATCACAAAGCCTGTTCATTCGTCCATTGTTTTAGCACGGGTTAATACGCAAATGACCCTCCTTCAATACCAACGAAATCTGGAACAAAAACTGGAAGAGCGTACCGAAGAGATCGTCCTTACGCGCATGGAAGTCATCCGACAATTAGGGCGAGCTGCTGAGTACAAAGACAATGAGACAGGGACACACATTTTGCGTATGAGTGCTTATACCAAAATCATTTCCAAAAAAATTGGCTTGGATAATGTACGAGCTGAACTTATTTTTCTCTCTGCGCCAATGCATGATATCGGGAAAATCGGAACACCCGATCATATCTTGCGCAAAGAGAGTGGACTTACACCCGAAGAGTGGGAAATCGTCAAAGCACATCCACTGAATGGTGCAGAGATTATTGGCAATCATCAATCCGCCCTACTTCAAACGGCACGCGTTGTAGCACTTACACACCATGAACGCTTTGATGGAACGGGTTATCCTTATGGCATTAAAGGGTTTGATATTCCTCTCGCTGGGCGCATTGTAGCCATTGCTGATGTCTTTGATGCCTTAACATCCCAGCGTCCTTACAAAGAGCCTTGGAACTTAGATCGAGCTGTTGAGTATCTTGTCGCGCAAAAAGGGAAGCATTTTGATCCTGAGCTTGTCGATGCCTTTTTAGCGTGTATGGATGAGATCAAAGAGGTTATGGTAAAATTCCACGATGAGCCAGAAGCACTATCAAACTCTTTACATGTAAAGAGTTAGGAACGTAGGGACTGTTGTAATCTGGCTGCAAAAAAGAGGGTTGCAATTACGGTTAATGCTAAAAGTCCTAAAAAGACGTGCCATCCTAAATACTCATAAAAAACACCCGGAGCAAATGTTCCAAACGTTCCACCCGCATAGTAAAACGAAAGATAAAGTCCATTAGAGATAGCACGTTTTTCATGAGCAAGTTTGCTAATAAGTCCAGAGGAAACCGAATGAATAATGAAAAAGCCTGCGCAAAAGACAAACATTCCACCAAACATCACTAAATAATCATTGATATGAAAGATCTGCAATCCGATAAGATAGGTTAAAATCCCA
This sequence comes from Sulfurospirillum arsenophilum NBRC 109478, assembly GCF_000813345.1. Lineage (NCBI taxonomy): Bacteria > Pseudomonadati > Campylobacterota > Epsilonproteobacteria > Campylobacterales > Sulfurospirillaceae > Sulfurospirillum > Sulfurospirillum arsenophilum. The sequence goes on from NZ_BBQF01000005.1 coordinate 17,298, forward strand.
AAAATAATCGTCTTCGTCTCATTGCCAAAAAGACGAATCATCCACAAAATACGAATGGAGATAATAAAACCAATGATATAACCCGCATACATCATGCCCACCTTACCATAACCCATGGTTGAACTGAATGTTTTGAGTTGAAAAGGAATAAAGTTAAGCAGCGCTTGAAACACAAAAAAGATGAAAAACATCATGGCATAAATATTAAAAAATATTTTATTTTTGAGGACACCTAACACTTGAGAAAGTTTAGGCTTCACAAAATCTACTTTAACCTCTTCACTTAAAAAACTCAGAGCGCCAAACATGACGATGAGCGCAATGCCTAAAAGCACAAAAAAGAGTCTCCAGCCAAAAAAATCACTGAGAAGTCCTGAGAGTAAACGCCCAATGAAACCACCCAAGATGGTCGCACCGATGTAATAGCCTATGGCTTGTTGCACCTTCTCTTTAGGTGTAATAAAACTGATATAACTCATCAAAGAGGTAAGCACAGCTGGAATTAAAATACCCTGTAAAGCACGAATGGCTAAAAGCACAGGATACGTGTCGCTCCATGCAAAACAGAGTTCTAAAATGCCCAACATTAAGACAGCATTTCTCAAAAAGAGTTTAGACGAAAAGGTTTCTAAGATGTAGCCATAAAAGATCGGTGCAAACCCTAAAGGAAGCATGATGACCGTTGTAAAGATGACCGCTTCAAAACGACTTAAGCTAAATTCTTTTTCAAAAAGGGGTTGAATGGGCTGTACCGCATAAAGGGTACAAAGGGTAAGAATCGTACAGGTGTAAATAATAAGAAGTTGATGCGTAGAGAGAAAATGAGAAAGAAAGCTAATGCTTCCTTTTCTATTTGTAGGTGTCAATCTGAAAATCCCAGAAAAACTCGATCCACTCAGTGGTTTCTCGAGCCGCAAAATCTGGGCGAAGCAGTGCTTTTTCTTTATAGAACACTGCTGCGATTTTAAACTCTACATCGGGGTATTTGGCAGTGAGTACTCGCTGAATCTCGATCATCGTCTCACCGCTATCGATGATATCATCGACAATGACCACACGTTTTGCTTTGCTCAAATCTGGAATATTAAAAATATTGATGGTATCCAGCTTGTGTGTCTCTTCATAGTGAATCGAATTGATGGAGTAAAGCGCTCTCATCTCTAATGCTTCTGCTAAAAAATGCCCTAATGTCATACCACCACGTGCCACGGCTAAAATAACATCAGGCGCGTAAGGTTTGATCTCTTTTGCCAAATGATTGACGTCAACTTTAAACTCTTCATAACTGTAATAACGCAAATTAATGTCCTTCCTGTACGATAAATACGATTAAACTAACAAATGTCAGAAACAAAATACCAAAGTTAATATCTTTGAACTCTTTTTTGATCAACTTGATCAACACATACGAGATTAAACCAAATGCCAAACCATTTGTAATCGAAAAGGTTAAAGGCATCATGATAACGATCAAAAAGGTTGAAACCGCAATGGCTGTATCTTTAAAATTGATATGCGAAAGCTCACCAAACATCAAAACACCGACCATCACCAAAACAGGATAGATCGCGTTTTCAGGAATCGCTTTAAACAAAGGCATCATAAACAGCGTCAAAATAAAACAAAGACCGGTTACCACGGCGGTTAAACCCGTTCGTCCACCCTCTTCAACACCTGCCGCACTTTCTATAAATGCCGTTGTGGTTGAGACACCAACAACTGCACATGCTGTACTCGCGAGCGCGTCAATTTCAAGTGTTTTTTGAAGCTCTTTTCCATCATCCGTAAACAAACCTGCACGGTATCCAACACCCGCAAGGGTACCCAATGAGTCAAACAAATCGGTAATCAAAAATGTAATAATGACAGGGAAAAGGGAGAGCGTTAAGGCACCTTTAATGTCAAGCTCAAATGCGATCGGGCTGACCGAAGCTGGCATGGAGAAAAACTCCGTTGGATAAGGAGCAATACCTGCAACCCACGCAACAATAGCCGTAGTCACAACCGCTAAGATAAATGCACCTTTAAGTCTCCATGAGTAGAATGCAAAGACTAAAACAAGTCCTAAAACGCCAAGTAAAACATTTGGATTTTTAAAGTTACCCACACCCACTAAAACCGCGGGATTGGCAATAACCATACCCATACTTTTAAGACCAATAAATGCAATAAAAGAGCCAATACCCGCACTAATCGCACGTCTAAGATCATGTGGTACACTCTTCATAATCCACACCCGAAGTGGGGTTAACGAGAGAATGAGGAAAAGAAGACCTGAGAGAAAAACAACGCCAAGGGCGGTTTGCCAAGGCACTTTCATACCAAGGACTAATCCAAACGTAAAGTACGCGTTAAGCCCCATACCAACGCTCATAGCAATCGGCGTATTTGCCCAAAGGCCATTGAGAATGGATGAAAAAATAGTGATCAAAGCCGTTGCCGTGATCAATGCCTCCATGGGCATACCCGTTTTGCTCATAATAATGGCATTGACAGGTACGATGTACATCATGGTTAAGAAAGTCGTAAAACCAGCTGTAAACTCGGTTTTGACCGTCGTACCATTTTGTTCAAGTTTGAAAAAGTCCAAAGTCGATCCTTTGTGAAGATATTTAGTAAATTTTGAGTTCGTTGTATAAACTATCGCGTTCAACCGGTGTAAAGCCACTCGTTTCGATAAGTTCTAAAATACTTTGTAAACCAAGTCCTTTAGCGCTGTTCGCACCCGCAGCTGATTGAATCGCTTCAGCTTCAATCGTTCCATCAAGATCATCTGCACCGTACTCCATTGCCACAAGAGCAAGATTGATCGTTGAAGTTGCCCAGTACGCTTTGATGTGGTTGATGTTATCGAGCATCAAACGGCTAATGGCAAAGGTTTTGAGAATTTCAGTAGAGCTTAAAAAATCATCTACTTTTAAATAGTTATTGTCACGTTGATAGACAAGGGGGATGAACGCGTTAAAGCCATGTGTGCGGTCTTGTAAGTCGCGAAGACGGAGCATGTGATCGATGCGATGTTCACGTTTTTCCACATGACCAAACAGCATTGTCGCATTGGATTCATGTCCTCGTTTGTGCCACAATTCATGGATCTGTAACCATTCGGAGGAGCTTACTTTACCTTTGCAAACGTACTCGCGTACTTTTTCATCAAAGATTTCAGCACCACCACCGGGCATCGAGTCCACACCATACTCGATCATCTTGTCGATGACCTCATCAAAGCTTAGGTTGTACTCCGTTGCTAAGAAGTTGATCTCAGCAGCCGTCAATGCCTTTACATGTAAAGAAGGAAAACGTGCTTTGATTTTGGAAAAAATCTCCATATACCACTCTAACCCAGCATCTGGATTGTGCGCAGAAACCACATGCACTTCGGTGATGTGATTGTTTTTTACAGAATTATCCAAGATTGCTAAAATCTCTTCGTGGGTCATTGTGTAAGGATTTGGATTTTTTCGGTTGGCTGAAAAAGCGCAAAATTTGCAGATGTCTTTGCAGATGTTGGTGGGGTTGATATGCCTGTTGACATTGAAAAAGACTTTGTTGCCGTGAAGGAAACGCCTTCTTTGATTGGCGTATTTTCCCAACGTAAAAAGATCAAGATCGTAGAGGGCTATGCCATCTTCTAGGCTAAGTCGTTCGTTGTTTTCTAACTTTTCGATAAGAGTCATTGAGTTACTTTCAGTAAAGAAATAAAGGGAGATTTTAGCAATTTTTTTTATAAAGAGAGGTTAAAGTCATTTCAATCTCAATCTTAAATTTCTAAGCTATAATTCCAAGAAAGGCTATACTATGCTTCTTAGCTACTTTCTCTCCTTCGGGGTTTTCTTTGTCACAGCCCTTGTTGTTCTTGTGCTGTTTTTCTTTCTCTATGCCAAAGTCACGCCTTATGATGACTACAGAATGATTTTTACGGAAAATAACACGGCGTCTGCACTTGGATTTGGCGGAGCAATTCTAGGGCTTTGTATCCCTCTTTACAGTGCTCTTGTAAACTCTATCTCCTATGTTGACTTCGTCACATGGGCAATCATCGCTATGGTTATACAGCTTCTTTTTGCATTTGCCATGACGCGTTTACGTGGAAAATTTTCTGTTGAAACACACATCAATAATGGAAATATCGCTGTAGGAATTTTAATGGCATTGATGTCGATTGCTATTGGTTTGCTTAACGCTGGATCGATGAGTTATTAAACCCATAATTAACATACGAATATCCAAGGATGATAGCGTTCACCTAAACACTTCTATCATCCTTTCGGAAACATCCTCACGTATCTTTTAACTTTTCATTGCTCTCAACCAACTCTTCTGTGGTCTTATTGATGAAGTGCGAAAGCGCTTTACAGGTATTGGCAAAATCTACCATTTGCCTCGATATAGGCTTGGTACACGGGATAGGTTTGCGACTCATGACAGAGCCGCCTTCACTTAACGCCAAAATGGTCATCGTTTGATTAAAAAGTAGCTTTGCCGTTGGTGTGCTAAAGAACTCTCCATAAGTAAAAAATCCACACACCGGTGCTATCTGAGTCCACGGCTCTATTTCTAAGCCGATTGCCTCTTGTAAAAAACGTCTGCGCGCCATACAGGCATAGATGAAAATAGACTCGATCGGATTTGCATCCACTCGCTCAAGAGATTTCATGGCATCGTTTAAAATGAGCTCGGCATTGCCAAATCCGAGACGAACTTTATCCCCCGTCTTGAGGTTACCCGCAAATGTAATCGAACCATCACTATTTTTTGCCACCGCAGCACGCGCTACAGAAATGCCATTACGTGAAAGCATGAGAGGAAATTCTATGCCAATATTAGGAATCATCGCAGCGACCTCATCGCCTAGATAATTTGCATACGTCTCAATAGCCGTTTTATGATCGATCGTATAAACACGGTTTTTCTCAGCATGCGTAATGGTCATCTCTTTACCAATCGAGCTCCAATTAAAATTATAATCGCTGTAAACGTGTAACGTTGGATTATTCAAAGCAACACCAACAGCACCATTACATGTAATCAGCTCTTTGGTAAAAACATAAGTTTTGCCAAATTTGGATAAATCCCCTGCCAACCCTCCTGCAACCGTTACATTGTGTGCCAAGGCAAAGCCTTCTAAATACTCTTCTCCGTTGGTGCTAATGCCATCCACAAAGGTGATAACTGCGCGGGTATCCTCTTGGATGAGTGTTTGTGCCATCGCATTACCTAACTGCTTACAGTCACTTTGTCTCTCCATACCATAGCTTTGAAGGGTTGTGTGCTCAAAAAGAGTGAGGGAGATGACAACGGTATGGATATGCACATTCGCACCCAATATCTCTCCATCCGTTGTCGCCCCAATAATATGGCACGAAGGAAGCATCCCACTCACAACATTCATAATCGCTTGAATAATCTCAACATCGCTGAAAGCACAAAAGATTTGTACTAAAAGTTGGGGCGTATCCTTAATGGCATTCGTCTCCACAAAAAGACGAAATTGTTCCGCATCTTTGTAGTAGGTATTAAACGTTTTCATACCTTACTCCTCTGCCTTGGATCGTTGGTTTAGAGATAATCCTCAGGCTTATAATTTGCTACCACAAAATCAATGTCTTTATCGCCTCGTCCACTGAGATTGACCAAGATAGACTCATACGGTTTTTCTTTCGCTAATTTCATCGCAAAGGCGACTGCATGCGCACTCTCTAAGGCTGGGATGATACCCTCATAATGCGAAAGATCGTAAAACGCTTGAATGGTTTCCGCATCATTAGCAATGCCAACTTTGGTTCGAGCAATGGAATTTAGATACGCATGTTCTGGTCCAACGGAGGGATAGTCTAAGCCACTGGCAACCGAATGGACTGCCGCTGGCTCGCCTTTGTCATCTTTAAGCATGATGGAGTTAAAACCATGCAGTATACCCTCACTACCATACGTTAAACTCGCAGCATGTTCACCGAGCTTTGTACCCTTTCCGCCCGGTTCTACCCCATACATCTCACACGGATCATCTATAAATGCCGAGAAAAGCCCCATAGCGTTACTTCCACCACCGACACAAGCAACCAAATTGTCAGGAAGATTTCCCGTCATCTCTAAAAACTGCTCTCTAGCTTCAATGCCTACAACACTTTGAAAGTCACGCACCATCATCGGAAACGGATGCGGTCCAACGACAGAACCGATACAGTAGATGCTGTTTTCAGGGTCTTGTAAGTACGCCACAAAAGCAGAGTCCACCGCTTCTTTCAGCGTTCTTGCCCCAAAGCTTACAGGCACAACTTTAGCACCCAGTACGCGCATACGAACCACATTGGGATGCTCTTTGGCGATGTCCACTTCACCCATGTGAATCTCACACTCTAACCCAAAGTACGCCGCCGCCGTAGCAAGTGCCACACCATGTTGCCCTGCTCCTGTTTCGGCGATGAGCTTTTTCTTGCCTAAGTATTTTGCCAAAAGCGCTTCACCCATGCAGTGGTTCAGTTTGTGCGCACCCGTGTGGTTTAAGTCTTCACGTTTAAGATAAATGCGAGCACCTCCAACAAACTCGCTCAATCGTTTTGCATAATACACAGGTGTCGGGCGACCTTGATAATGTTTGCGAATATCGCGAAGTTCACGAATAAAATTGTGCGAATTGCCAATGGTCAAGTACGCCTCTTCAATCTTTTTAAACTGCTCTACAAGTTCAGGTGGTAAAAAAGCTCCACCAAATTTTCCAAAATAACCATTCGCGTCAGGGAAAGCTTTTAAATACGGTTTTTGCATCATCTTTTTCCTTTACATGTAAAGCTCTTTGGTCACAACTTCATCACACGTTTTGGTTACAACCAAGCACTTTTTTAGTATTATAACTTACAGAAACAGGAAACTAGGAAAAATAATGGAAATCGAAGAAATTATTGAAGACCTTATTGACAAAAATGCCGATGATTTTGAAATATCAAAGCTAATTAAAGAGCATATCAAAAACTATCTTGGCTCACTCAATGAAATATTTGTCGAAAATCAAGGCAAAGATTTTCTCGTTAAACACGCCAAAAAAATTGACCAATTTATCATCCTCATTTACAAATATACCTTGCGCAAATACTTCGGTAACTATATGCCGTTTGTCAACTCCATTCCTGTCGTACTCGTGGGCATGGGAAGTTACGGAAGAGAAGAGCTCTGCGTTTACTCTGACATTGACCTCATGGTCGTTTACAAAGCAGTACCGGGATACAACATCGAACCGCTCATTCAGTCTATGCTTTACCTTGCATGGGATGCAGGAATGAAGTTAGGACACCGCACGCACAAACTCGAAGAACTTGTGGATGCCAGCAATCAAGACCTGACCATCAAAACAGCGATGTTAGAGTCTCGTTTTTTATGCGGTTCCAAACTGTTGTGGATGGAGACGGAGCGTGAAATTCTCAAAATCCAAAAATGGCAAAAAAAAGAGGTCATTGCCCAAATTGTTGCAGCCAATGAAGAAAGACGTGCAAAGCATCCGATGAGTATGGAGCCCAACATCAAAGAAGGTGTTGGAGGGCTTAGGGATGCCAATACCCTCTCATGGATCTGTAAAATTCTCTTTGGAAGTATGCGCATTCGTGATCGCGTCCCTGAGATCATCGATGAAGAGGAGTATAGAGAATTTAGAAGCTCTTTAGAGTTTTTATTTCGAGTGCGCTCAGCACTGCACCTCAGTGCAAAGAAAAAACAAGACATACTGAACTTAGAGTTTATTCCCGATGTGGCTCAAAAACTGGGTTTTCAAAACAAAATTCTTAAAAATGCACAGATGCAACTCGCCTCTCGAACCATGGCTTCCATGCACACGATTGACGTTACATGTAAAATCTTTATGCGTAAACTTACCGCCTCCATACTCACTCATCCAACGCGTTTGAGCGCGCTTAAAAAGGGACGCGTTGAAAAAGGGCTGTATGTCGCTGACAGCTGTGTTTTTGCCTCACTTAAAAAACCAAGCCCAAGTCTGAGTATGGTGCTAGAGCAACTCCAGCAGTTTGACGACCCTAGTCTTAGTTTTGACATCAGCTACGTGAGTTACATCAAAAACGCTCACTTCACATCCCATAACTCAAAAAAAATCTATAAACAATTTCGTGCCCTACTTTTCCAAGCAAATCTCTACACGCTGTTTAGCCTTTTGTACGAAGCCTCTTTGTTGCAACAACTCGTGAAGCCATTTCGTCAAATTCTCAACCTTGCCCAATTTGATGGATACCACAAATTACCCGTGGACATTCACTCATTGCATACACTGTACCATCTTGAAAACATCAAAGAACCCTTTATAAAATCCCTTTTTGATGACCTCTGTCCTGAAGGTAGAGCATTGATGAAATTGGTCGCATTTATCCACGACATCGGTAAAGGTCGCAAGGGTGACCACAGTGAACTTGGCGCAAAAATCTTTAGAGCATATGCTATGAAATTACAGTTTTCCGAACAAGCCATTGAGACAGGCATCGTGCTGATTAAATACCATACACTCATGAGTAACACGGCAAACCGTGAAGATATTTACGACGAAAAGGTCGTATTGGCGTTTATTTCAAAGCTTCAAAGCCCACAGATTTTAAAAATGCTCTACATCCTCACCTATGCCGACACCAACGCGGTCAATGACAACATCTACACAGGCTTTATCGCCAAACTACTGCGTGAGTTTTACAACTATAGTCTTGAGATGTTCGACAAAGAAGAGCTGATTGATGAGACAACCAAACGTCTGCGCAAAGAGAACAGTCTTAAAAAGAGTCCTGAGTTTTTAGAACTCTCCAAAGCGCTTCAGAAAAAAACACTTTCTGTTCAATCCAACTTCTTTTTCTTGAAGCAAAAACCAAATGCGATTGTCCAAATTGTCAAAGAGGCAGAAGCAACAAAAGAAGATCACTACAGCTACAAAATCACCAATGACTCGCATCTAAGCATCACTGTTATTCGCGGTAAGAGTTTTAACATTGGCTATCTTTTAGGAAAACTTTCGTATCTTGATCTTGTACAGATGGATATTTACAAGCTTTTTGATGGCAAAAAATATTTCCAAATTGACTTCAATGAAAAAGTCACAGAGAATGATATTGAACTCATTCGCGAGCTTATCGACAACTCGTTTGATATGAGCAAAAAAGTAACCCTAAAAAAACCGATCATTCTTAAAGGGGAGCTTGACATCAACTGTGAACACTCCAAGTCGTATGCGCTTATGCACGTCAACACCAAGAACCAACACGGTCTTATGGCGTACTTTATGAGTGTGTTTGATGAACATGGCATAGACATTGCAATGGCGAAGATTCAGACCATTAAGAACCGAACGAGGAACCTTCTTTTAATCGAAAAGACAGTCGGTTTATGTAACAATGGAGAAGATATTTTAGATTATTTTTACTAAAAAGGTAACGTATATGTGTGGAATTGTTGGCTATATTGGAACAAAAGAAAAACGAAATTTTTTGATCAGTGGACTAAAAGAGCTTGAGTATAGAGGGTATGATTCAGCAGGTATTGCTGTGCTCAAAGATGGTGACATTACCGCTTTTAAAGCTACAGGAAAACTCTCCAACTTAGACCATAAAGTAGAAAACTTTAACTCTTCTGGCTTTGGTGTAGGCATCGGACACACCAGATGGGCAACGCACGGTAAGCCAACCGAAGCTAATGCGCACCCACACTGGGGCGAATTTTCCTACATTATCCATAACGGTATCATTGAAAATTATAAAGAGATCAAAGATGAACTCTTAAAAGATGGTGTGAAGTTCTTGAGCCAAACCGATACCGAAGTTGCGGTTCATCTTTTTGAAAAAAATGTACGAGAACTCGGTGATTGCTTTAAAGCATTTGAGAAGACCATTACATCATTGCATGGTGCATATGCCATTTTGCTCATCACGAAAAAAGAACCCGATGTGATTTTCTTTGCTAAAAATGCCGTACCGCTCCTACTTGGAAAAAGCAGTGATGGCGAAGTCTTTTTTAGCTCCTCAGATGCACCCCTTATTGGACTTGTCAAAGAAGTCGTTTACCTAGAGGACGGAGAATACGGTTGGGCAAAAAATCAAGAGATTACCCTTCTTAAAAATTTTGTACCACAACATCTTGATTTTAAACCACTCACCCAAGATAAACTCTCTGCTCAAAAAGATGGCTACCGCTACTTTATGGAAAAAGAGATTTACGAGCAATCTCTTGTCGTAGGCGAGACATTAATGGGACGCATCAAAGGCAATTCCGTTGTCTTAGATGAACTCTCCACGCTTGATCTTAAAAATATTGATGCCATAAAAATCTGCGCGTGTGGTACAAGTTACCATGCAGCACTCAGTGCATGTTATATGTTTGAACGCTTGGCAAAAATTCGTTGTAACGTTGAAATTGCCAGTGAATTTCGCTACAAAGAGCCATTGTTAGATACTAAAACACTGTTTATTGTTATCTCTCAAAGCGGTGAAACTGCCGATACCCTCGAAGCCCTTAAAATGGCAAAACAGAGTGGTATGCAAACGCTCGCCATCTGTAATGTGGATAACTCTTCCATCGTGAGAACAGCCGATATGACTATCCTAACACGTGCTGGCATCGAAAAAGGCGTCGCGAGCACGAAAGCTTTTGCAACACAAGTCATTACCCTTTGGCTTTTAACACTCTTCATTGGTGAGCAAAAAGGAAGCATTAACGTAGCAACCTTACAAAGTGAAATTGCAGCACTTCTTCATATACCGCTTGTTTTAAAAGTGAATGAAACTATTCATGAAAAAATTCGCCGTCTCTCCAAACGTTACCTGCATGGGCATGGCTTCTTCTTCATCGGTCGCGACATTTTCTATCCACTAGCCCTTGAAGGAGCATTGAAGCTCAAAGAGATCAGCTATCTTCATGCCGAAGGCTATCCCGCTGGAGAGATGAAACATGGACCTATTGCGCTTGCGGATAGCGAACTTTTCACCATTGCGTTAATGCCAAAAAATCTTTTGTATGATAAGATGAAAAGCAACGTCGAAGAGCTAGGCGCTAGAGATTCTACACTGCTCATCATCAGTCCAGAACCGTTTGAATTAGCCGATGATTTTATTAAAACAACCTCACAAAACCATATGATGGGTGAATTTTTTGAGATGATGCTCATTACCCAACTACTTGCTTTAGAGATTTCAATTCGCCTTGGAAATGATGTTGATATGCCACGAAATTTAGCGAAAAGTGTGACTGTAGAATAATTACATGTAAGGACGTGCGATGCAAAAAAAGCTCTCTTTGGTCATTGTAGGAACAATTTTTATCTCTTTTATGATTCTTATGATTATTTCCGCTCTTTCGATCCGCAATCTTGGGATCAAAAATGCCGAAGAGAAGGCGCAAATCATCGCTGATTTGGTTCAAGATGGTCTCTCTGCACACATGCTCAGTGGGACAATGGAACAACGTGAATTTTTCCTTAACAAGATCAGCACTGCCAAAGGGGTTCAAGCGCTTTGGGTTGTACGCAGTGAGTCGGTCATCAAACAGTTTGGTAAAGGGTTCAATAACGAGATCGCACGCGATGCCATTGATGAAGTAACGCTTAAAACAGGTGTCGTTCACAAAAACAATGAAGAGAGTTCCCACACTGCAAAACTTCGTATTACAACACCTTATGTTGCTAAAGAACACGGAACACCTAACTGTATGCAGTGCCACCAAGCAAAAGAAGGAGAAGTGCTTGGAGCCATCAGCATTGTTTTTGATATAAGCGAAGTACGAACAAATGGTATTTTGACATCGCTTGGTATTTTGCTTCTCTCTATTTTTATCATGCTGTTTGTCTTCATCATCATAAACCGTTCAATGCATCCATTGATGGAGTTGTTTAACTCTATTACGTTTGTCATGAACAAAGCACAAGAGGGTGATTACAGTAGGCGCGTACGCTTTAGTGGCACGGATAAAGAGTGTCACAATGTTATGTTTTGGATTAACTCACTTTTAGAAAAACTTGAAAACACCCTCAACGACATTGAAGTAACCGTTAAAAAGTTTTTAGCTCTTTCTCCCAATCACCAACCCGACCTGCTCCTTGATGCACAAGCCATCGTGCATGAACTCTCCGATATTTATCAATTCAAACGTACCATTGAATTTGACGAAGACAAAGAGCAAGTTTACAGACGTATTGGCTCTATTTTACAACACGATTTAGGACTTAAAGATTTTGTATTGATTGAATCAGGCAAAGAGGCTATCAGCCCAACCATTGTTTTTGATGCATCCGCACAAAAACGCATCGTTGATCCAACGTGCAGAGCACTTCGAACCAAACAAGCCGTCTATTCTGATCAGTTTAAAAATATCTGCGAATCATGTACAAACTGCGCCCATCATCTCTGTATTCCGTATCTCATAAGCAGTGATTTTGAGTTACTCCTGAGCATTTGGACACAATCAGCAGAAGATCTCGAACATACAAAAGAGCAACTGCCTAAAATTCAAAATTACATCGATGCCGCGCGTCCAGAGCTGGTAAGTAAAAACTTAACTGAGATTTTAAAAGTCTCTTCAACAACCGATGCACTTACGGGACTTTACAACCGTAAATATTTAGATGAGTACATCGAAAAAGCACTCTCCCAAGCGAAACGAAATGGCATTGTCTATGGCATTTTAATGATTGACATTGACTTTTTCAAAATGGTCAATGACACGTATGGGCATGATGTGGGCGATCGCGCAATCAAAGTACTCGCACATGTATTGAAAGAAAATATTCGAGATGCTGATACTGCATTCCGTTTTGGTGGTGAAGAATTTTTGGTACTGTTGTATGAATGCGAAGAAGAGATGGTTACCAATATCGCGGAAAAAATACGCATTGCTTTTGAAAAATCAGCTATTCAATCCAGCAATGGCTCGACCTTTTACAAAACGCTCAGTGTGGGTGCATCCATCTTCCCGAAAGATTCAGATTCACTCTGGAAGTGCATTAAGTTTGCAGATATTGCACTGTATACTGCTAAAGATAGTGGTCGCAACTGTATCAAACGCTTTAATGCATCTATGGTTGAGTCAGAACTCAAAAACGACTTTTAAAGGCCATTATGAAATTTTACCGCGTCTATGTTGAGCTCACCAATATCTGTGGGCTCGCATGCAGTTTTTGTCCACCTAAGATTCTTGCTACACAAACGATGTCACTTCCTTTTTTTGAACATGTTTTGGATGAATTAGCGCCTTACACTAAAGAGATCGCTTACCACATGGGTGGCGACGCGTTAACACTTTCAAACCTTCAAGCGTACTTGGATATAACAGCACACAAACAATTTAAAGTGATGCTTACAACCAGTGGTTACTACTTAAACAAGCACGATCTTCACACACTCATGCATCCTGCCATCAAGCAGATTAATATTTCACTCAATAGCTACAATAAAAACAGCATGCCACTCTCTTTTGAGGCGTATATGGAACCTATTTTGCAACTTTGCCGACTGAAAAACAGAGTTCAAAAAGAGATTTTTATCAATCTTCGCATTTGGAACATGGATGCAAAAGAGAGTGAAAAAATGTTTAATGAAATGCTTTTTGCTTTACTTGAAAAAGAATTTAACATACCTTTACATGTAAATACGGTTTATCAAAACAGACCAAAGTCTATCCGCTTGAGCGAAAAGATACTGCTTCATTTCGATAACTATTTTGAGTGGCCCAGCCTTCAGTCACCCCATCACAGTGAGGGTACTTGTCAAGGACTTAGTTCTCATTTTGGGATTCTTAGCAATGGCAAAGTTGTGCCTTGCTGCCTTGATAAAGATGGCGTCATGGAACTAGGCAATTTACATGTAAACTCCCTCTATGATATTCTTAATTCATCACGAGCCAAAGCGATTGTTGAAGGATTTAAGCACCATCAAGCCGTTGAAAGTTTATGCCAAAAATGCACCTACAAACACCGTTTTAAGGAGAAATAATGTCAGAAAAACTCTATGAAAATGAGTACTTTTATATTGAAAAAGAAAATGCCCTGATCCCTTGGGTTAAAATCTTTACCCAAAAACCCTATAAAGAGCTGAGTGATTGTGATAAAACGACACAAGAAGCGATCTTAAAAGCAATGCTTATTGTTGAAGAGACAATGCGTGGATACTACAATCCTAAAAAGATTAACATCGCAATGTTTGGTAACTATGTCCCTCATGTTCACATCCATATTATGGCGCGATTTGAGGAAGATTCACACTTTCCTGAGTCCATGTGGGGCGTGAAACAGCGTGAATCACACTTAGAGCTTCCTCGTTTTGAGAATTTTGTTACCGTTTTACAAGGTAAGTTAGCCACGGTATAACGCTTTTGGGCGAATTTTAATCTCCCTTTTGCTAATATCTTTGGAAAAATTTAAAAAAAATAACCATTAAAGATAACGAATGAAAAAAGTGTTCCTAGGTTTCTGTTTTTTACTCTCAACGTATGCGTTTAGCGCTAATTTACACTACTCTCTCATCAAAAAAGAGAGCGGCAAAGAGGGAAGTACGCTCTTAATTGTTGGAGGAATTCATGGTGATGAACCTGGAGGCTACTTTGCACCGATGCTTCTAGCGCGCCACTACAAAATCGAAAGCGGTAATCTTTGGATTGTTCCAAATCTCAACTTTGACAGTATTGTCAAAAATTCTCGTGGCATAAACGGTGATATGAATCGTAAATTTGCCAAAATTGAGACGAAAGATAAAGATTTTGATATCGTAACCGAGATCAAAAAACTCATTTTAACCCCTAAAGTTGATCTCACTTTAAATTTGCATGATGGTCAAGGTTTCTACCGTGAACACCAAATCGATAAAAACTTTAACCCAAAAGCATGGGGACAAGCAACCATCATTGATCAACAACAAATCCCTAATGCCAAGTATGGCAATCTAGGGGAGATCGCTAAAAAAGTTAATCAAGAGACGAACGTAGAGCTCATCGAAGATGTCCACGAATTTAACGTCAAAAATACGAATACTAAGGCCCAAGATAAAGCAATGCAACAAAGTCTTACCTACTTTTCTATTACCAATAACAAGCCTGCTTTTGCGATTGAAACCAGTAAAAACATTACGAATCTTTCACAAAAAGTCTTTTATCAACTCAAAACCATCGAAAAATTTATGAATGTGATGAACATCAAATATTCACGCTCATTTGAACTCACAGAAGAGAACATCAAGAAACTTCTTCAAGACGATGGCATGTTAGAGATTCCTCCTACCAAAATTACGATGGACCTTGCAACGCTTAAAACCTATATCAAATTCTTCCCCATGAGCAAAGATAAATTAGTCTATAGCAGTAATAATCCATTAGTTGCTGTCATTAAAGATAAAGATGAATACAAAATCATGAATGGAAATACGTTGGTTTCTACATTGAAGCCTGATTTTATCGAATTTGAACACTCACTCAATGATGTTAGCTTAATCATTGATGGAAAGAAAACAACCGCTAAAATTGGCTCGTTAATCAATGCTAAAAGCAGTTTCCAAATCGATCCTATCAACGGCTACCGCATCAATATTATTGGATTTTCAAAACAGGGTGTCGTGAGTGAAGGTGGCATCAAAGTGGAGCCAAAAGATTTCATCAAAAGCTATGCAATTGATAAAGATGAAACGACATACATGGTACACTATTACAAAGATAAAAAGTTTTGCGGTATGGTCAATATTAAATTTGAAGATGAGAAAAAAAATAAAAAATAGCCTATGTGGCAAACTCTAAGAATCAAGCTTTTGTGTCGTATAGATACATGACTTTATGAAAACAAAGGAGCGCCTTGTGAGTACCTATGTGGGTAGACAACCAATTTTTGACAAAGACGGCGTATGTTTTGGGTATGAGCTCCTTTACCGCTCATGTGACGTTAACAACATGGCTACGTTTCAAGACAGTGCCAAAGCAACCACACGTGTCATTGTCAATCTTATCCACAATATTGGACTTGCATCTATCCTCGGTCATAAGATGGGGTATATCAATGTTGATGAAACAATGCTTTTTAGTGATGTCATTTTACTGCTTCCTAAAGAGCATTTTGGTTTTGAGATTTTAGAACACACCAAAGTATCACTCGCACTGTATGAGCGCGTCAAACACCTACACTCATTGGGCTACCATTTCACTCTAGACGATTTTGATTGTAGCGATCTTATGATCGAACATTATGAACCGCTCTTCCCGTATATTGAGATGATCAAAGTGGACATTCAAGCTATTGGAATACCTAATCTCAAAGCCTCCATTGATAAACTTAAAAAATACACTATTCCTCTTTTAGCTGAAAAAATAGA
The DNA here is from genome assembly GCF_000813345.1 of Sulfurospirillum arsenophilum NBRC 109478. Lineage (NCBI taxonomy): Bacteria > Pseudomonadati > Campylobacterota > Epsilonproteobacteria > Campylobacterales > Sulfurospirillaceae > Sulfurospirillum > Sulfurospirillum arsenophilum. The sequence goes on from NZ_BBQF01000005.1 coordinate 33,617, forward strand.
GACGATGGAAGAACATGAAGCATGCTCACAACTTGATTTTCTCTTTTTTCAAGGTTACTTTTTTGAAAAACCCATTATTTTAAGTGGTAAAAAAATAGAACCCAATACCCTCAATGCACTTAGGCTCATCAACTGTATTCAAGAAAATAGCGATGTAGAACATATCTCTCACAAGTTTGCAACCTGTCCAGATCTTGTCTATAACCTTCTGCGCCACGTAAACTCAGGAGCATACCATTTTCAACAAAAGATTACCTCAATCAAACAAATGGTAGCCCTTTTAGGTCCACAGAAAATTATTTCATGGCTTGGGCTTTTTCTCTACGGTACACCGCAAAACCGTCCTTTTGGTGCTGAGATTTTCAACAATGCAAAATTTCGTGCTAAAGTCATGGAAGAATTAGCCCTTGCATGCAATAAACCAGAACTTGCCAACAAAGCTTTTTTAACAGGAAGTCTCTCCTTAATTGATGCCTATCTGAACATCCCCATGCTTGAATTTTTAAATAATGCCCAACTGGATGATGAGATCAAAACTGCCCTGCTCTTTCGTGAAGGCTTTTTAGGAGAACTACTCAATATTGCAACAGAAATGAACCATTCTTGTAATACAGAGGCAACCATCAAAGCATTGGAAAACTACCCTTGCTTTAGTACCAAACAGCTCTTTGATGCTTGCACCAAAGCAACCATTTTTGTAGAAGAGACAGAACAACATTAAAATTTTAAAGAGGAGTTTTTGATGAACGTTATTATTTATTATTGCACTCGTTGAGGATACATGCCAAGAGCTTTCCGTGTGAAAGATGAGATTTTAAGTGTCTATCCAAATGCAAATGTATCACTCAGCCCAAAAACGGGTGGTTTTTTTGATATTGTTGTCGATCAGACTACGATTTTTTCAAAAACTGAAAAAATTGGTACCCCGATAGAACGTTTTCCAGAAGCGGGAGAAATCGTTACACTGCTGCAAAAGGCAGGCTATTAGTCTTTACATGTAAAGGCTTGTCAACACTTTTCTACAAAGGTTTAATGTGGGCTATATAACATCCCTGTTTGTTCGATTTGCCTATTTTTTAGACGCTTCGTCTAGCTACCATCGCGCAAAAGAGTTTTGCAGAACACTTCTGGAGCATCAACACTCTAGGCTAAAATTTTATTTCGATATTTTTATGGTCATACTCGTCGTTATAAGTGTGTTCTTCCTACTTTATGAAGTTAAAAATCCCGATGGTCACCCACATTTAGATACCTTTGTACAATTTTCTTTGATTATTTTTGTCATTGAATACCTTTTGCGCTTTTGGATCCACTCCGATAGTCATAAAATTTTCTTAGACCGTTACGAATATGCCATTAACAACAATCTTCCCTTTTCATTAATGCGAGCACTCCTTGCTATCGTTAAGAAAAAAGTTGAGTATGTTATCTCTCCACTCGCCATTATCGATCTTTTAGCCATTTTACCAAGTTACCGCCCACTTCGCTTTTTACGTATCTTCTTGCTTTTTAGGATTTTCAAGCTTTTTCGTTATGCGAGAAGTATGAAGACTTTTACAGCGATCATTACAGAAAAAAAGTTTGAGCTTTTTACCTTAGCTATTTTTGCCAGCTTCGTTATTTTTACAGGAAGCTCGGCCATTTATATCTTTGAAACAAACCAAAATCCTAAGATCAACACTCTTTTTGATGCTGTCTATTGGGCGATTGTAACGATGGGAACCGTAGGTTACGGTGATATCGTGCCTGTAACGACAGAAGGTATGGTGGTCTCTATGATTCTCATCATACTAGGTGTTTCAACCCTTGCATTTTTGACCTCCATCATCGTCTCTTCATTTCAAAATAAACTCATCGAACTGAAAGAGAGTCGTCTCTTTGCAGAAGTGGACAAACTGGAAGATTACATCGTGATCTGTGGCTACGGACGCGTCGGCGAGGTAGTTGCTAAGATGTTACATGAAGATGGGTATAAATTGGTTATCATCGACAATGATGCAGAAAAAATCAAGCTCGCGCAGCAGCGAGGACTCATTGGTATTGTTGCCGATGCCTCTAAGAGTCGTATTTTAGGTGAGATAGGTGTTGGAAAACGTGCATCACAGATTATTTGTGCCACAAACAGTGATGAGCTGAATGTCTTTATAACACTGACTGCTCGAAGTCTCAGTAAACAAATTATTATTATTGCACGTGTGATTAAAAATACCCATAAAAAGAAATACTTTTTAGCCGGAGCCAATTACGCGTTTAGTGCTGATGAAACAATAGGTCTTATGGGAGCTCAGTATATTTCACAACCTATCTCGTATGCAGCTCTTGATGAGATGCTTACTGAAAATACGGGTGTTATTTTTGATATTGTAACGATTCATGAGCACTCATGCTTTGTCAATCAAACAGTTGAAGCACTGGGATTAAAAGAGAAACGGTTAATTCTCTTTGGTGTTTTATGCAAAGACAATCTCTTGCCATTTCAATTCAATCCAACGCCTGATTTTGAACTTCAAAGCCACGATATGCTTATTATTATGGGGCGTAAACATCATATTAACGTTCTTCGTAAACTTAATGACAAAGGGAGTGCCCGATGAAGGAAAGCAAAATTCTTCTTTTTGGCTTTAGCCGATCTGCCATTGAGATTGGAGCAAGACTTCAAGCGCAAGGGTTTGAGTTTACCTGTATTGATAACGATGCCAGTTTAATGCCTAGAGCAAAAAAACTTGGATTTGATTTACGCATTACAGATTACAGTGATGATGAAATACTCATAGGACTTGGTATTGGCGAAGATGTCAAGTTCGTCTTTACACTTTTTGAAGAAGATGTTCACAACGTCTTTTTAACCCTCTCCATTCGTTCCTTAGATCCAAAAGTGCAAATCGTCTCTACGACCCACACGAAAGATGCTATTCATAAACTTGAAATTGCGGGTGCAAGTACCGTATTGGATCCCTATCAAATTTGTGGTAAAAGAATTTACAAGCTCATCACGCAGCCTGAGATCATGCAAGTCATTGACGCAACCATTTTTGGTGAAGAAGACATCAATATGGAGCAGATCACAATTACATCCCATTCGCCTCTTAATGGGTTACTGCTCAATGAGTGTTACCCCACAGAGCGTTACAATATGCTTCTGATTGGCTTGCACGATAAAGAGCTCAAAAAAGAGTTTGTCTTCATTACTGAAGGGCACAACCATAAGTTAGATCATGGCGATATTTTAGTTGTCATTGGGAAAAGTGCTGAGATTGAACGCTTTAAAATGGATTTTAGTCTATAAAAGAGGAACGATCAAAAAGAGCGTTCCAACACACGCTAAGGTTTCAAGCGTCGTAATTGATGCCATCAAAGAAACGTCGCCTCCAAGTTCCCTAGCAAGTATATGCGAAGAAGTAGCCGTAGGCATTGAAGCAAAGATAACAGCAATGCTTAAGCTCATACCCTCAAGCCCAAATAAAAGCGATAACCCATACGCAATCAGTGGGAAAATAATAAGTTTTGCTACTGTTGAAACCACCAACTCTTTTTTGGCATCTCTCAAATACTTTAGCTCCAATCCAACACCTACGGATAACAATCCCATAGGAAGTGCGGCATGACTAATAATAGAGACACTTTTTAAGAGAAATACAGGTATCGGGATACCACTGACATTGATAAGCCCGCCAATAGCACAGGCACCAATAAGAGGGTTTTTGATGATGGTTTTTAAAAAAGAGATCAAAGCAAAGTTACCCTCTCTTAAAAAAATAGCAAAAACTGAAATGCATAAGATGTTGATGAAGGGAATGGCAAACGCGATAACAATTGCAGCTAATACTAAGCCCTTGTCTCCATAAACCGCATTTACAAGCGCTAAGAAGACATAGGTATTAAAACGGATTCCACCTTGAACGATAGAGGTAAATGCCCTGTTTTGAAAATGAAGAATCATATTAAGAAGAATGAGAATCATCAAAATAGCGAAAATGCCACTGAGAGATGTGAAAACAAGATTCACCGTATGGGTAAGATCAATTTTAGCAACCGCCAACTCATACACTAAAAGGCAGGGCATCAAAACATAGTAGGTAAACTTGTCCATCTTTGGCCAGAAATCAATAGAGGGAAATTTTGCATGTTTAAATGCATAGCCTGCAAAAATAATCAAACAAATTGGTAAAAGCGCATTCAGTACATAGCTCATGCTTATCCCTTAAATCGAAATTCCTCAGCCATTAAAATACTTTTGAGTTTCTCACGACATTCCCCTTGAAACTCCATCCACTCTTCTTTACATGTACCGCCACTGCCAAGCTTCTTTTTTACCAAAGAGCAGAGTTTTGTAAGGGCTTCTTTTTCAAGAAAAAAAGGACCTACGATTGAGACCGGCTTACCTTGACGTTTTTCCATCTTTAAAACCAAAAAATGCTTAGAGGGGAGTTTAATCTCCGTGGGCTTTGAAGAAGATTTCTCTTCCTCAAAAGACCACCCCTCTTCGCGATCGAGTGCAGAGCCGATAGAAAAAAGCGCTTTATTATCTGCCATACGTCTCTCTAAAGGCTTCGTAATCACCTTTAAAGTCAATCACTGACCCATCAGGGTGTAATTCAATAATACGCGTTGCAAATGCATCAATAAGCTCTCTATCGTGGGTAACACAGATAACATTACCAGGGAATTTAAAGAGTCCCTCACCAAGCGCTATAATCGCTTCAAGATCAAGATGGTTATCTGGCTCATCTAACACTAAAAAGTTACCTCGTTGAAGCATCATTTTAGAGAGCATCATCCGGTGTTTTTCACCACCACTCAGTTGTTTCACACTCTTTTTTTGCTCTTCACCAGAGAAGAGCATACGACCTAAACACTTTCTAATTTCGTCCAAATCTTTTTTCTCATCGTACTGTTGTAACCACTCAAACAGTTGAAAATCACCGGTAATCATATCGGTAGCATTTTGAGGAAAATAGCTTGAAGTGATCGTTGCACCCCATTTAACACTTCCTGTATCAGAAGAGAGTTGTTCCATGAGAATGTTGCACAGTGTCGTTTTACCCACGCCATTGTGTCCAATGAGTGCTATTTTTTCGCCTTTTTCAACTTTAAAACTGATGTTATGAAGTACTTTTTGGTCTCCATAACTTTTTTCAATACCTTCAACTTCTAAAACTTCATTACCAATATCACGGCCCATACGAAAAACAATGCTTGGATCACGACGAGAAGAAGTTTGGATCTCTTCAATGTCTAGTTTTTCTAAACGTTTTTGACGTGAAGTTGCTTGTTTAGCTTTAGAGGCATTGGCTGAAAAGCGTCTTACGAAGGCTTCTAGTTCATCTTTTTCTTTAAGCTTTTTATCTCTGTCTGTCTCTTGCTGTTTGGCAATCAAATTAGCAGCTAAATACCACTCGTCATAGTTGCCCGTAAATTCACGAATTTTCTTAAAATCAACATCAAGAATGTTGGTAACAACAGAGTTTAGAAAGTGTCTATCGTGAGAGATAACTACCATGGTTCCTTCATGACGAATGAGTTGTGCTTCTAACCAAGAGATCGCTTCAAGGTCTAAGTTGTTGGTAGGTTCATCGAGAAATAAAACATCTGGTTTTGGGTAAAGCACTTGTGCAAGCAAAATTTTAAACTTATCCCCACCCGTAAGTTCACTCATCAAGGTCTCTTGTTCAGAAACAGCAAACCCAAGTGAACCCAAAATTTTCTCAATATTGACTTCCACTTCATACGTCGGGTCTTCTTCTGCACAGATGATCTCAAGTTCCGCTAAACGATCATTAACTTTATCATCTGAAAAATCACCCGTTGCGTACAAGTGCTCTTTCTCTTTGATCGCATCAAACAAGCGCTTATTTCCATACATTACAGCATCTTTAAGCGTAAAATCTTCAAACGCATACTGATTTTGATTTAAAACACCTACACGTAACCCATTTTCAATTGAAATATTGCCACTGGTTGCATCAATTTGTTTTGACAAAATTTTCAAAAAAGTTGTCTTACCTGCACCATTCGCACCGATAAGTCCATAACGTTTACCTTTGTCTAGTTTTAGACTAATATTTTCAAATAAAAGCTGATGCGCAAAACGCATCGTTAAGTTGTTCACTTCGACCATTAGGTTCTCTCTTTGTTTTTCGCGAATTATAGCACTATATTGCTTGTTTCAAAATTTACACCATCGTAGTGATGTAAAACTGTTGTAACATTTTATGATATTCTTTTCTTAAAAAGATGTTACAATTAAAGAAGCTCAAACCTTTTTAGAAGGACATTCTGTGGCAAGTTTAAAGAAAAACATTTGGCTTATTTTCTATGTTTTAACTTTATGTGCTACAGCTTTATTTCTTACAGCTTCATACCTTAAATGGCAAAGTACTTACTTGAAATACCAAGTATCTCAAGAAAATATCGTTGAAATTATGGCGAACGCTACCCACTCTTTGTTTGATACACAAGAACGTTTAATGGATATTTTAGGCGCTTCCATTCTTGAAGATCGACACTATATTTATGAGACACAAAGTATCGAAAAACACTCACAATCTTTATTGCAAAACCCAGATGTTGTAGCCTTTGGCGTTACAAATCCAGAGGGTGATTTTATATTTGCAAGTTCACACAAAGATCCCAAGCAAGTCACAAATCTTATGCAGCAGCCTGAAAGCCGCAATTCTTTTATAGAAGCTCTCTCCAAAAATGGCATGGTTTTTGGACGTACCTACTTTTCAAAACCTTTGCAAAAATGGGGTATGCCTATTCGTAAGACCATACGCGATGAACAAGGGAATCCACTTTTTGTAATGACAACCCTGCTTCGACTTACCAGTACCTTTGATACACTGATGAGTACGATTCACCATCGTCAAAACCTTGTTGTCTCAGTCATTCGTGATTACGATCTATACCAACAGTACAACTCTCTAGGTAAAGATAATTATGAAAAGGCTTATCAGTCGCCATTTCCAAAAGAGGTGATGGAACGTGTTTACACTATCATTTTTGATAATTATGGGCTTACGCCACAAGAACTAAGGCGTGATGAACCACTGGTTTCTTTTGGGTATCAACATAATGATGGTGTACGATACCTTGCATCTCTTAAGTACAATAAAACCTATAAACTTTGGATCATTGTTCACACTTATCTTGATACGGTTATTAAAGATTTCTTTCAAAGCCTTATGTTTTACTTTGCCGCTTTTATTGGCTCAGGCGCACTCTTCTTCTTTCTTTTTCGCTTAATTGCAAACGCGGAAGAAAAACGTCGAAATGACCTTATTGTACAAGCGACCCATGACCAACTGACAGGACTTCCAAATCGCAGTTATTTGCATCAAAATATTTTTAACTGGGCTTACAAAAACGCCCCTACATTTAGCCTTTTTTATGTTGACATGGATCATTTTAAAAATATTAATGATAGTTTTGGTCATCAATTTGGTGATTATGTTTTAGTGGAAATCACCAAACGTCTGCGTGTTATGTCACCGCCTGATTCGTTGATTATTCGCTATGGTGGAGATGAATTTGTGCTCATAACACGTTTGCATGAGCGTAAAGAACTGCTCTTATTTGCTTCACGCCTTATCGATGCGCTCTCTCGCCCTTATAATGTCCATGAACTGCACTTCAACATTGGAGCAAGTATTGGTATTTCAATTTATCCTGATCATGGAGAAAGTCTTGATATGTTACTTCGTGCTTCAGATATTGCCCTTTATGAGTCTAAAAAAATCAAAAATAGTGCCCATATTTTTGCAAGTTCAATGCAAGAGGGCTTTTTAAAAAATGTCAAAATCGAACAAGAACTTCGCAAAGCCATTAATCAGAATGAGCTCTCCATGGCGTATCAACCCCAAATTGACATCAACGGTTGTGTTCATGGTGTTGAAGCACTTGTAAGATGGAATAGCCCAACGCTTGGATATGTTCCACCCAATCATTTTATACCTTTAGCTGAAGCGTCTGGGCTTATGCCAAAAATCGGACGATTTATCATTGAGACGACCTGTAGCGAGATGCGGGAACTTCATCTCAGCCTAGAACATGCTTTTCAAGTCTCTATTAATATCTCTGTGCGTCAATTTATGGATCCTGGTTTTTTAGAACATCTTTTAAGCATTATTGAAAACACGCAAATGCATCGTCTCTCCATTACACTCGAAGTCACCGAAAATCTTTTTATTGAAGATATTCACTACATCTTGCCGCTCTTAGAACAGATCAGGGAAATGGGCATTCAAATCTCAATGGATGATTTTGGCACAGGATACTCTTCTTTGAGTATGTTGCGTAAGCTCCCTATTGATGAACTCAAAATTGATAAAAGTTTTGTTGACGAAATTTTTGAAGATGCAGCTTCTGCTAAAATGGTACAAAACATCATTGCGATTGGAAAAAACTTTGGAATGCATATTCTTGCAGAAGGCGTTGAAACCAAAGAACAAAAAGAGATTTTAACTACTTTTGGGTGTGATCGTTTCCAAGGCTTCTATTTTTCAAAACCACTCTCGAAAGAAGCGCTTTTTACTTTTCTAAAAGAAAAAACACTTCCCTAAATACATCTAGAAATGCTTAACAAACTCAACGCCTAAATCTACTGTGACACACTTATATTTAAAAATACTTTACATAGAGACATTGAAAAAAACAATACTTCTTAATAAAATAAAACTTTTAGAAGAAAAAGAGCATCATTAAAATAAGGTGTATTTGTACGATGAGGAAAAGTTATTTTAAATAAAATATAAATTTTAATATTAAGCTATTTTCATGCTATAAAGTTAATATATAATTCCTTGCACGAAAAGAGTAAATATCATATCTAAGTCAGATAGCAATGATATAGTTATTAAATTGCTATACTAAATTTATTAATTAAGCTAAATAACCCATAGAGGACAGTCTATGCCTAAAGCTCATAAATTCGTTATTACAAATCCAGACCTCTGTATTGCTTGTAATGCCTGTATGAAAACATGCATTAAACACGCCTACATGAGGGGGAAACTCTCCAAAAAAAGACTTGATGTGCTTACATTAGAGAGTGGTAAAATGCCCAACCAGTGTCGTCAATGTGATGATGCGCCTTGTGCCAATGTCTGCCCAACGGGTGCCCTTCGTATCGCCAATGCATGTGTTGAGCTATGTGAAGAGATCTGTATTGGCTGTAAACTCTGTACAATTGCTTGTCCTTATGGGGCAATAAACATTGATGCTGAATTTCCCCCTTCCATTTTAGATGAAGTAGAACGACATTTAGAAGCGGGTTGTATCAGTGGGCTTAAAAGCATTGCCATTAAATGCGATATGTGCGATGGTATAGAAAGTGGTCCTGCGTGTGTTGGCGTTTGTCCAACAGGTGCATTAGTGATGGTTGACCCCGTTCTAGGTGAATGTAAATTTGGTAAAAAAGTCAAAGGGGACATGACGCCTTTTTTACAAGCTATCGTGCCTAATGTTACATTTGCCAACATCCCCGCTCCTGAAATTAAAAAACCCAAAGAACCTAAACCCGCCTCCGCTGAGACTCTAGAATCCAACAAAGAGGAAGCATAATGCAAACCATATTCACTCTCTTTTTTTTAACGTCACTTCTTTCCCTTCTGCTGTATAAAAAACCGATCCTTGCTCAAAAGATAGGCTTTGGCTTAGCAAGTCTCATTTCACTTTATGCAGCGATATTTTTCTTTTCTAACCTTGAAAATACGTTAGTGTGGAGATTACCTGGAAATTTTATCAGTTCACCTCTTTTTAGGCTTGACTCACTAGGAATGTTTTTTAGCTTTTTAGTTAGTTTAATTGCTTTTGCAGTTTCACTTTTTAGCTTTGATTATGCAATGTTTTATGAAAAAAAAGCCAATTTAGCAGTTTTTGCTTCGCTATTTAATGCTTTTATTCTCTCCATGCTCTTAGTCATCGCAAGTGATAATGTCTTTTCTTTTATGCTTTTATGGGAAATTATGACACTTATCTCCGCATTTCTCATTTTGGTCAATGATGGTGAAGGTGCTGGAAGAAACGTTATGATTTATTTGGGAATTGCCCAAATTGGAGCATTTTGTTTGATGGTCGCTCTTTTAATTATGGCAAGTATTGCAGGTGGTTTTGAGTTTAGCGCGTTTGATGAACTCAACATGGGATTTGGTATGAGCCTTACCCTCTTTGTCCTACTGCTCATAGGGTTTGGCTCTAAAGCTGGTATGTTTCCTTTCCATGTCTGGTTGCCTCTAGCCTATTGTCAATCCCCTTCAAACGCTTCGGCGCTTATGAGTGGGGTTATGATCAAAGTAGCACTTTTCGCTTTTATAAAATTTGCACTCCTTTTGCCACAGTTAGTTCAATTTGGTTATATATTACTCTTTGTTGGAGCACTCAGCTGTATATTTGGAATTATTTATTCACTCGTTTCCAACGACTACAAAGCATCCATCGCTTATAGCTCATGTGAAAACGTAGGCATTATCTTTTTAGGATTGGGTGGTGCTTTTTACGGGATTGGAACCAATTCACCTATGATCGCATTACTGGGCTTTATTGCTGCCTTCTTTCATATTTTAAACCATGCCGTTTTCAAATCACTACTTTTCATGTTAAGTGGCAATGTCTTCACTGCAACAAAAACACGCAATATGGACGCCCTTGGTGGATTGCATAAAAAAATGCCTATCACATCCATCATCTTTTTTGTTACAGCACTCTCCATCTGTGCATTACCTCCACTCAATGGCTTTGCTAGCGAATGGGTGATCTATAAAACAATGGTTATGGGCGGTATTGAAGAAGGTGCTGCATCACGCTTTTTCTTTTCACTTGCAATCATTGCCCTTTCAATTACCGGGGCTATGGCTATCATGGCATTTTCAAAAGTATATGGTTCAATATTTTTAGGGATAGCACGTGATACCAAAAGTGTAGAAGAAGCCAAAGAAGTCTCTTTTATACAACTCTTACCATTAGGTTTATTGGCAAGTCTCTGTGTCGGAATAGGCATTTTTATGAATAATATAGTCGATATGCTCTCAAAGATTGTTCTAACATTGATACCGCAAACAAGCGTGAGCGCAGATAGATTGATCTCCATGCCTATCATCATTATGGTTATGTTTCTTTGCGCCATCCTTCCTTTTGTCTTTCTTTACCTTTTAAAAGCAAACAATAAAGAGGTAAGAGTTACCGAGCCATGGGCATGTGGTTTTCTTTACAACAAAAGTATGCAAATCGGTTCAAACTCCTTTACAGGTGACATTAGAAATGCTCTTAGTTTTATTTTGAAACACGAACAAGAGATCAAGATTGATGGATACTTTTCAAAAGCAGTCTACAAACATAAAACACACGATCTCTTTTGGGATAAGCTTTATGCACCCATTATTCATTCTGTCATGGTTATTGCGGATAAGATTGGTATCTTTCAAAACGGAAGAACCAATCTTTATGCGGGCTATATCTTAATTTATCTTTGCTTGGTACTCATTATTGGGTATTACTTTCTATAAAAAGGAGAAGAAATGGACTTTTTTTATCTATTATTACAACTTGTTTCAGCGATATTAGTTGCTCCTCTTTTTGATGGAATTTCAAGAAAGCTAAGAGCCAAATTTCAGTCAAGAATAGGACCGAGCATTTTTCAGACCTATTATGACATTTATAAATTGTTAAAAAGAGGAAGAACTAAATCATACAGTACAAGTTATATCTATCAAATCTCTCCGTACTTGCTCTTTGTGAGCGCTGCGGTGATGTTTTGTGCTTTACCAATTACATATAGCACGGATTCTGTTGCTTTGTCACAATTTTCTGACATATTTGTTTTACTCTATTTTGGTGCTCTTTTTCGGTTTATTTTTATTGTTGCTGGTTTTGATACTGCCAACCCTTTTGCGGGGGTAAGCGCTAGTAGAGAGGGAACCATCGGTTTCTATACGGAAGAAGTTGCTGTGATTTGTCTCATCGTTGTGATGATGGGAACAGGAAGTAGTAATTTACCTTTTATCACCGCTTTGGTACAAGATGGCGATTATGGTTATGCTATTCCCTCATTCTCCATTGCTTCTACAGCATTTTTGTGGGTAATGTATGTCGAAACAGGTAGAAAACCATATGACTTGGCTGAAGCGGAACAAGAGTTACAAGAAGGTGTCTTGGGAGAGTTTTGTGGTAAAGATTTTGCCATCATTGACATAGCAATCTTACTTAAACAAATGACGGTATTAGGGTTCTTCCTTGTCATTTTTATGCCATGGGCGGGTCTTGTCGATAATCCAATTTTATCGCTAATCATTTTCTTGGCAGAGATAGGCTTTCTTTATGTTATGGGCGTTTTTATTGATAACTTTGGACCAAGGTTTACCATCAACAAAGGGATGAAAAGAACCATGCTCTTTGCGCTTGCGATTTCATGTACCTCATTAGCACTCTATATTATGGGAATTTAACTATGGCAAATATTATTGATATCTTTACGGTTTTAATGATGGGAACAAGTTTTGCGGTATTTAGTTTAAGACAATACCGTCATAGCATAATAGCGTATGCCTTGCAAACGCTTTTATTGGTCGCGATCTTCTTGGCCTTATATTTTAAATACGGTTCACACGAATTACTTGTATGGTCCATCACAGCATTTATCATTAAAGTAGTCTTTGTGCCTCTTTATTTACTTAGACTTGTCAATAAATTGGGTGTAGTTGTTGAAGATGAGCCAGTGGGTGGATTTTTCATATCACCCGTTGTTGCTCTAAGTTTTTCACTTGCTGTTGCGATGATGTTTTATAAAGTTTTTATTCATTTCTCAATTTTCAAAGATGTGTTGCCGCTTTTTGCTGCTTCTTTTATCTTTATGATGGGAATTTTTGGCTTTATTTTGAGAACCTCATTTCTAAAACAGATTCTCTCGTACTGTCTGTTTGAAAATGGTATACATTTAAGCCTAGCGCTTATGGCGTATACCTCTCATGAACTTGTTGAAGTCGGTATTTTGACAGATGCGATTTTTGCTGTGATTATTATGAGTATTTTGGCGAAACGATTTTACGCCTCATATGGAAGTCTTGATACATCTAAAGCGGTTAATTTAAGGGGCTAAAATGGATATTTTACTATTAATACTAATCATACCTTTTGTTTTTGGCGTGGTCATGTTTTTGATGCCACTGCATTTCAAGCTCTTACAAAGTTTACATATCCTTTTGAGCGTGATTGTTTCATCAGTTTTACTTTCTGCTGTCAGTAAAATTGTGAACGGAGCTGAGCTTTCCCTTTTTCATAATTTCATTTTCTTGGATTCATTGGGAGCTATCTTTTTATCACTTATTGCCATTACGGGTTTACTTGTCAACATCTATGCTACTACGTATATGAAGTGGGAGTTAGAAGATGGGCATATTACGATAAAAGAAGTCAAAAACTATTTTGCTTTAAGTTTCATTTTTACATGGACCATGAGTTTAAGTGTACTGTGTAATAATATCGCCTTTATGTGGGCTGCCATCGAGGCAACGACACTTGCTTCTGTTTTTCTTGTTGCCGTTAAAAATGATAAAAAATCCACAGAAAGTGGTTACAAATACATCGTTTTGTGTAGTATCGGACTAGCGTTTGCACTCTACGCAACTATTCTACTCTACTCTGCAGCAAATGGCAAAATCGAGGGTGAAGCGATGCTTTATACCAATCTTCTTGCGAATGCGGCAAGTCTAGATCCTATGGCATTAAAACTTGTCTTTATCTTTGCATTGATTGGATTTGGAACGAAAGCAGGACTTGCGCCTACACATACATGGTTACCCGATGTTCACGCAGAAGGTCCAGCTCCTACATCTGCCCTACTTTCAGGTGTATTGCTTAAATGTGCCATGCTAGGGCTTATTCGCTACTATGCCATCGTCGCGAATGGGGTTGGTTTTGACTTTGTACAATCGGTAATGATCATCAGCGGTACACTTACCCTTTTTATATCTTCTTTTTTCCTCATTCGCCAACACAATGTCAAGCGAATGTTTGCATACCATTCCATTGCGCACATGGGTGTCATTGCCTTTGGCCTAGGCGTCGGTGGAGCCATTGGACTGTTTGCAGCACTTTTTCACTGTGCCGCACACTCTTTTACCAAAGCATTAGCCTTTTGCTCTACAGGAAATATCGCCAAAATCTACGGTACTAAAGATATGACTAAGATGGGGGGCATGATACGCATTGCACCTTTAACTGCCGTCCTTTTTGGCATCTCTATCTGTTCATTGGTTGGTGTACCTGGATTTGCGATTTTTGTAAGTGAATTTTTAATCTTTAAAGCCGCTGCCATCGATGGAGCGTACCTTTTAATGGGTATTTTTGCCGTTGCCTTAGCCATCATCTTTATTGCTGACTTTTCGCACTTTTTTCTTGCCACATTTGGCAAAGTCGAAGGAACAGTCGTTCATAACGATGAGATGAAATTCACCGAAAACTTTCCACTGATTGCCTTAGCTATCTTAATTGTAGCGTTTGGTGTGTGGCAGTTTGATTCGTTCACGTTTCTCCTTGATGAGAGCGTTAAAACTATAATGAAAAAATAGGACTCACCATGAAATGCGATAAATTTATAGAAGCACTGGCTACAAAAATTAAAATTCTAGAAGTCACAAGGCAATGCGAAGATCAAGTCACTGCGTTGGTTGAACTCAACGACCTTCCTGAGGCTGTTCGCTTTTTGTATTATGATATGGGTGGCTACCTTTCAACGATGATTGCCAATGATGAGAGAAGCATCAATAAACACTATGCCCTCTACTACGCACTCTCAATGGAGGGTGGCAAAATGTTTGCAGGTGATGAGATAGCTCAGGATGAAAAGTGCTTTGTCACAGTCAAAGTTCTCATCTCTCCAGATAATCTCACGTATCCATCGGTTACACCGTTGGTTCCTGCTTGTGTTTGGTACGAAAGAGAAGCGTACGATATGTTCGGACTTGTTGCAGAAGGATTACCTGACAAAAGACGTTTGGTGCTCAGTGATGATTGGCCAAATGATCTCTTTCCTCTTCGAAAAGATGCGATGGACTACCGTTATCGTCCTGATATGTGTAGTCACTACGATGAGCCTGAATATGAATTTTTAAGACCAGAAGGCTCTGGAATCATCGATGTTCCTCTAGGACCTTTGCATATTACAGCAGATGAACCAGGACATTTTAGACTTTTTTGTGATGGCGATACCATCGTCGATGCAGACTATAGACTTTTTTACCAACACAGAGGCATGGAAAAACTTGCTGAAAACCGTATGAACTATGACCAAATGGGCTATTTGGCAGAGCGAGTCTGCGGTATTTGTGGTTATGCCCACGCGATTGCATGTATTGAAGCTGCGGAGAAGGCAATTAATTTAGAAATACCTGCCCGCGCTCAAGCCATTCGTATTATCTGTTCTGAGATAGAGAGACTTCACAGTCATCTTTTAAACATCGGACTGGCGTGTGAAGTTACGGGTAACTACAATGCTTTTATGCACATTTTTAGAATCCGTGAATACTCTATGAAGCTCGCCGAACTGGTAACGGGTGGTCGAAAAACCTATGGGAATGTTGTCATGGGTGGACTTAGACGTGATATCACAGGCATTGAGATCAAAGAGAGTTTACGCATCTTACAAATCATCGAAACACAAGTCGAAGAAGTATGGGATGCCGTTATGGATGATCAACGTCAAATGAAACGATGGAAGGGTGTGGGTATTCTTGATAAACAAGTTGCTCGTGATTTCTCTGCTGTGGGTCCAAATATAAGAGGAAGTGGCATCAAGCGCGATACACGCTACGACCATCCGTACGACTTTTTTAAACAGATTGAATTTGATGTCTCGTTTGTAGAAGGCGGCGATGTTTTTGCTAGAGAGATGGTTCGCTATATGGAACTTAAAAGCTCGGTTTCTATTATCCGTCAATGCTTTGAACTCATGCCTCAAACGGCGATCATTGTCGATCCAAAATTCCACGTTAAACCTGAAGACTTCGCGTTAGCGTATGTAGAAGCGCCAAGGGGAGAGAATGTCCACTGGATTATGCAAGGTAGTGCTCAAAAAGTCTTTAGATGGAGATGCCGTGCTGCTACCTACAACAACTGGCCAAGCCTTCGTTTCCAATTCCGGGGTAACACCATTGCCGATGCCGCACTTATCGTTTGTAGCTTAGATCCTTGCTACTCGTGTACTGAGCGTATCACCGTTGTTGACATCAAGAGCAAAAAGAGTAAAATTTTAACAAACAAAGATTTAAAAGATTTTTCTAAAACACTCAAAAATAGTCCGATGAGGAGTCTCCGATGATGAAACTTCTTGATATTAGTAAAAAATACGGCGAAATTACCCATAAGTACCCGTTTGAGCCTTACAAAGTTGCAGCAAATTTTCGTGGAAAACCAGCTTACATATATGATCTTTGTATTGGTTGTGCCGCATGCGGTATAGCATGCCCTTCCAATGCAATTACGGTTGTCTTCAATGATGATAAAAGTAAACTCGTATGGGAATTTGATTGTGGACGTTGTATCTTTTGTGGTAGATGTGATGAAGTATGCCCTACGGGTGCCATTAAGTTAAGCGAAGAGTTTGAACTCGCTGTCAAATTTGACAAATCCGCCCTCATTCAAAGAGGCGAACTTGATGTTCAATATTGCACTGAGTGTAAAAAACCCTTTAGTGCAAAAAGACTGATTAAGTATAGTTTTGAGTGTTTAAGCAAGGCAAATGTAAGTGACAAAAGGCTTGAAGAGGCTAAAAATTATCTTTGTATGTGTCCTACATGTAAAAAAACTGCTACGGTAGCAACCTTTACCAGTGGCAAAGAGATGGTGATAGAATGAAAACATATGAAATGCCAACAGAAATCGAACTTGCCAATACTTTAGAGCAAAAACTTGAGCTTTTAAAGCATATAGGCAGAAGCTTTAGTGTTTTTCGTGTTGATTGTGGAAGTTGCAATGGCTGTGAAATTGAGATTTTTGCGGCTATTACGCCATTATGGGATCCTGAGCGATTTGGTTTTAAGCTAGTTGCCAATCCTCGTCACGCCGATATTTTACTCTGTACAGGCCCTGTGACACGTCAGATGTACTATCCACTCCTTCGTGCTTACGAAGCAACACCCGATCCTAAAATTGTTGTGGCACTCGGTGCGTGTGGCGCATCAGGAGGTATTTTTTACGATGCGTACAGTGTGCTCAGCGGTATTGATAAAATTATACCCGTAGACGTTTATATTCCAGGGTGTCCTCCTCATCCTGCAAGCATCATTTATGGGCTCACAACCGCCCTTGGTGTTTTGGATCAAAAACTCCAAAAAGTGAGTTTTGAGCATGATAATGAAATGCCACCACTGGTAAAAGACTCTGTGCTTGGTAATACACTTTTTGAGAGAGATCTACTCGTACAGGCTAAAAGACTTATGAGCTATGTATTTGGACGAAAGCTCTTCGACAAATACCTCGATGCCCTTGTCAAAAGTGGTAACGTTAAAGATACAAAAGCCACCAAACTTGCTATCACCGAAGCGATGAAAACAGAACCTGATCCAAGATACGCAGAGTGTTTAGGTATTCTACACAACGAAATTTACACCCAATACGTCCCTTGTGAGGAGGAAGATAAAATCAGCCTCCACAGAGTCGAATGGGGGCAATAAGTGGTAGAAGTTTACAAACTCACAAAAAGACATCTTGATGGCGCAAAATCGGGTAATGCTACGCTTGATCAGATCAAAATTTTCTCTACATGCATAGGGCATGGTGTTGGCACGATTGATTTTAGTGAGAAAGTACTCGAAATTAGCGAAGATGAATTTGAACAAATTTTACACCATGGCGGTGAGTATCTGAAATTTAAGATTGGAAATTTGAGTAAATATTTTGAAATAGAAATCTTTCCAGAACACGCTATGAAACTTTTACCCCAAATGATGGAATGCCCTCTTAAAAAGATATTAGAGGGCTTACAAGAAGGATATTTAGTCCTTAGAAAAGATTTTCATAACACATAAATTTTAAGGAATATCAAGTGAAAAAAGCACTTTTATGTGTTGGCAATGAACTTAGAGGCGACGATGGTGTTGCTATTGCTGTTGGGCGACTGGTAGAAGAACAGTTGCCCGAGTGGAAAGTCTTTTTTGGTTACGATACACCCGAAGACGAGTTTGCACATTTGCGTGCTTACGAGCCTGATGTCATCGTTGTCGTCGATGCCATGAGCGGCTTTAAAGAGGATAAGATAGAGTTTTTAGACCTCAGTGATGAGCGTACCTACATTCACTCTACGCACAATATCCCTACCCCAATTCTTATAAGCTACCTTAGAGACATTTGCACCAAAACTATCTTTTTAGGCATTTGTGTTTTGCTTGAAAATGTCTTGCATTTTAGCGAAGGATTGAGCGATAATGCCAAAACTTCAGCCCTTAAAGCCCTTGATAAACTCAAAGAGTTTGATGCGATCATTGACGCGTAAGTAAAATCTAGTTTACTACCCTTGGATGTGATCGTGTCCAAGGCTTCTGCTTTTCCAATCAACTACCCAAAATGTGTTTTTTCCCTTTGTAAAAGAGAAAACATTTACATGTAAACCGTAGTGCTTCATTTTTTTAAACAAAGTTGTTGTAAAATCATTGAACTTTTTAGTTGCATGCCTGATAGCAATGTGGCGTAAAAGAACTCTATCACTATATTTTTCGGAGCAAACGGTTGAAATACTTCAAATATATTCTACTTTCCCTCGTTATTACCTCCCTTGTACAAATACTTATATGGACAAGATCGGGTGATCAAATTGTCATATCACCGCAAATTGGTGAAAAGCTAGAGTCTCTCTCTTATACACCGTTTAAAGGTTTTGAGAAAGCACTTAAAAGCGATGCTGAGATTGCTGAAGATATGAAAACCATTGAATTCATTTCACGAAAAGTCCGAACATATGCTATTGCAGATGCAAAGCATGTTTTAGAAAATGTCAAAGACACCAAATTAAAAGTCGATGTTGGTCTGTGGCTCTCAACGGATAAAAATGCCAATGAATCAGAAATTGAAACGCTCTTTGAACTTGTCAAAATGTACAGCCCTCGAATTTCTTCCATCATTGTTGGAAATGAGGTTCTTTTACGTGCTGATTTAACACCTGAAGAGTTATTTGCGTATATTGACCGTGTTTCGGTTCGCACGCGTATCCCCGTTACAACAGCGGAAGTTCAACACGTTTGGTTGACCAATACAGAACTAGCGCGCCATGTTGATTTCATCTGTGTGCATATCTTGCCATATTGGGAGAAAGTGCCTATTGAGCAAACTTTGGCATTTGCGAAAGAAAAATACGATGCTATCGCTCAAATGTATCCTAAAAAACCTATTACCATTGGGGAGTTTGGCTGGCCAAGCAGTGGCTACAACAACGAAAAAGCTGAAGCAACACTGACCAATCAAATTGCCGCGATTACAGGCTTTTTGGAGATGGCAAAAGATCAAAAATGGACTTATAACATTGTTGAAGCCTTCGACCAGCCATGGAAAGGTGTTCACGAAGGAAGTGTTGGACCGTACTGGGGTCTTTTTGACACCAACAAACAACCTAAATTCCACTTTATTAAACAAACCATCATTAACCCACTATGGCGTTACCAAATGGCAGGATCAGTCTTCTTTGGTATATTGCTTACGTTCTTTGGTTTAAGAAATCAACGCGTCAACTTTGCCCATGCGATAACGTATGCCGCAGCGGCACAAGCGATGGGCTTTGGTCTCGCAATGGCGGCAACCTATCCATTCATATTCTATATGAACTTTGGTATGTGGATTATGTGGACAATGGGAATTATCTTGATGATTCCTCTGGTCATCATAACGTTAGCCAAAATTAATGAGCTCTTTAAATGTACATTGGGAATTGCGCCTGAGCGTTTAGCACCGCTTAATCTTAAGTCAGATCATGTACCATTTGTCTCTATTCATGTGCCTGCATATAAAGAGCAACCGCATGTTCTCATTGAAACACTCGACTCACTAGCACATTTAAAATACACCAATTATGAAGTTTTGGTCGTCATCAATAATACACCTGAAGAGTTTTACTGGAAGCCTATTGAAGAGCATTGTAAAAAACTCGGTGAAAAATTTGTCTTTTTGAACATTACATGTAAAGGTTTTAAAGCTGGAGCACTGAATGAAGCACTCAAATACACCCATGAAAAAGCAGAGATTTTAGCTGTCATTGATGCCGATTATGTCGTTGGCGAAAACTGGCTTGTCGATCTTGTACCTTTGTTTGATGATCCAAAAGTGGCTCTTGTCCAAGCACCACAAGATCACCGTGATGGTAAAGATTCACTTATCAAGCAAGCGATGAATGCAGAATACGCAGGTTTCTTTGACATCGGTATGGTTGAGCGAAATGAAGAAAATGCCATCGTAGCACACGGAACCATGCTAATGGCAAGACTTTCAGCAATGCACGAAGTGGGTGATTGGACGACGTATACCATTGTTGAAGACTCCGAGCTTGGACTTCGCCTTTTTGAAGCAGGCTATACGGCACACTATACCAACAGACGTTATGGATGGGGACTTCTTCCTGATACGGTTGAGGCATTTAGAACGCAACGTCACAGATGGGCGTACGGTGCCATTCAGATTTTGAAAAAGCATTGGCGACATTTTATGCCTTCATCCAAGACACTCACCCCTTATCAAAAGTACCACTTTGTGGCTGGTTGGTTCTTCTGGCTCTCAGATGCTTTTGGTGCGTTGACTGCCTTTTTAAACATCTTCTGGGTACCGTTTATTATCTTTGTAGGTGTAACGATTCCAACGCTACCACTTACCCTTCCTATCTTAGTGGCGTTCTTGGTTAACATCTTGCATGCGTTTATCTTGTACCATACCCGTGTGAAAATGGGCATCAAAGAGACCGTGCTGAGTGCCATCGCATCGATGAGTCTTCAGTTGGTTATCTTTAAAGCCGTATACGATGGTTTTGTTAAAGATGGACTACCTTTTAAACGCACCGAAAAAGGTGGCAATACCAAGAAAGTGGCTAAAAGCCCTATTCGTCATGAGATGATTTTGGCATCTTTGCTTACCATCTCGTTCTTTGCACTTTACTTTACAAACTATACACGCATTACCGAAATTTATGTTTTTTCATTTACTCTTTTGATTCAGAGTATTCCTTATTACTCTGCCATTATTCTTCGCATCATCGAACTTCAATCTCTTAAACCTAAAAAGTAGTGGTATTTCGCCACTGCTTTCTTAAGGGAATGTGTAAAAAAAGATATGCTAAAAAAGCATGTTTTTGTTTTAAGATCTTTCATTGACTTTGCTATTTTCATGCTATAAACTTTAAATATTATGATGGAAACAACGTATTTAAAGGAGTTAAAATGGCTGATTTAGTTTACCGTGTCAACATGACCAATCTTAGTTTTAAAATCGAAGAGGTTCCTTCCAAATGGATGGGACTAGGAGGACGTGGACTTACATCTACTATTGTTGCTGAAGAGGTTGATCCAGAGTGTCATCCATTAGGACCTAATAATAAAATGGTTTTTGCGCCAGGTCTTCTTTCAGGCACAAGCGCTTCAAATTCGGGTCGTAACTCATTGGGTGCAAAAAGTCCTTTGACAGGTGGTATTAAAGAGTCCAATGTTGGTGGAACGAGTGCCGGTATTTTTTCAAAACTTGGTATCAAAGCACTTATTATTGAAGGTCTACCAAAAGATGAAAATACATTCTATCAATTACATGTAACCAAAAATAAAGTTGAATTCATCCCCGTACCTGAGCTGGTTGGCAAAGATAATTACGCTGTATTAGATGCGATGATGGCAAAATACGATAAAAAAGTAGCCGTTATGAGTATTGGTCGTATCGGAGAGATGCGCATGAACATCGCGAATGTCTCAGTTAAAGACCCTAGTGGAAAACTCAGAAGTCACGGACGTGGTGGACTTGGTGCTGTTATGGGTTCTAAAAAAATTAAATGTATCACGGTTGATGCAGCTGATTATAAAGAAGTCACCATTGCAGATCCTGAAAAATTCAAAGAAGCAAGTAAAATCTTCACCAAAGCGCTTCAAGAAAATCCTATCAGTGGACAAGGTTTACCAGCATTTGGAACGAATGTTTTGGTTAACATCCTCAACGAAGCAGGTGGTCTTCCAACCCGTAACTTTAGAGAAGGTTCTTGGGAACACGCTGAAAACATCTGTGGTGAGACGATGGCTGAAAACATTAAAGCCAGAGGTGGTAAAACAACGCATGGCTGTCATGCAGGCTGTGTTATCCAATGTTCACAAGTCTATAACGATAAAGAAGGTAAATACCTCACATCTGGCTTTGAATATGAAACCATTTGGGCGCTTGGAGCTCATTTAGGTATTCAAGATTTAGATCTGATCGCAAAGATGGACGGTCTTATGGATGACTTGGGTGTCGATTCTATTGAAACATCGGTTACACTTGGACTTGCAGTCGATGCAGGTATCCTCGCATACGGTGATGGTAAAAAAGCGTATGAATTACTCTCTCATGACATACCAACGGGAACGCCACTTGGAAGAATTCTAGGGGCTGGAACGCACGTTTTGGGAAAAGCGTATGGTTTAGTGAGAGTTCCTACGGTTAAAGGTCAAGGTATTCCTGCATATGAGCCACGAGCGGTTAAAGGTCAAGGCATTACGTATGCTACAACACCTATGGGCGCAGATCACACTGCAGGCTACGCTGTTGCTACCAACATCCTCAACAGTGGTGGACATGTCGATCCGCTCAAAAAAGAGGGGCAAGTGGAACTCGCACGCAATCTCCAGATAGCAACTGCTGCAGTGGATAGTACGGGTATGTGTATCTTTGTTGCCTTTGCAGCATTGGATGATGCAAAATGTCTTCCTGCTTTAGTGGACATGATTAATGCACGCTTTGGCTGTAATCTCACGATTGAAGATGTTGTCAATTTGGGTAAGACCATTCTTAAACGAGAACATGAATTTAATATCAAAGCAGGACTTGGCAAAGCAGATGACAGGTTACCAGAGTTTATGAAGTATGAAACACTTCCTCCACACAATGTCACTTGGGATTTCACAGGTGAAGAGATTGATGAGTTCTGGAATTTCTGATGCACGTTTTGGTTAAACTCTTTGCGCAGTACCGAGAAGGTCGCTTTAAAGTTGAGCAAAGAGAATATCCCAATGGTACAACAGCTCAAACGGTCATAGACGCATTGGAGCTTGAGCGCGTATCGCCTCTAGGTGTCTTAATGGTTAATGGAAGGCATGTTGAAACATCTTATAGATTACAAGAGGGCGACTTCATCGCCCTCTTCCCAAAAGTGGGTGGCGGTTAATTTCCCTTGAGCCCAGAGAGAAGACGGAATGAGCCTGGTGTTCCAGGTGGAAGAAGGGCTACTCGGTCATTTTCATGTAGCTCTGTCTCTTTGGGAACAACGGTATAATTCAGAAAAACTGCTTCCACCTCTTTTTGTTCAAGCCCTAAAGAGTCGATCAAATCAACAATACGTGTTTTATCCTCGACAACCCATGTAGCATCCAAATAAGGGATGCCTTTTTGTTTGAGCTTTTCACGTAAAAATGAAAAAGCATTGAGTATAATGTGCATAAAATATCCTTATATAAAATTATACACTAGGATAAAGAAAATGGAACTTTTAACGTTTTTAAAAGAGCAAGCCATTGATGGATTTCTCCCACTTCAATCGTCTTATGCCGCAATGGAACGCTTTACATGTAACTTTAGAGAGGTCGAAGAGACGGCTCTTAAAAATGGCATTTTACCGCTTCGTTACAAACGCAATCAAAAAACGATTTCAACACAAGAACAGTATGCTCTTTTTCAATCCACCGTGCTTATCATCGGCTGTGGCGGATTGGGTGGTTTTGTCTCTGAAATGCTGACACGCATAGGTGTGGGAAATCTCATTTTATGCGATGGCGATGTTTTTGAAGAACATAACTTAAATCGTCAAAATTTTTCATCACCTAAAACTATAGGGCGCTTTAAAGCCGAAGTTTTAAAAGAAAAACTTGAAGAGATCAACCCTGCTTTACATGTAAAAAGTATAACCACTTTTTTTGATCCCAAAACAGATAAAAATCTCATCCAACAAGCCAATGTTATCGTCGATGCCTTAGACAATCCCGATCTGAAATGCCTGCTTGCAAGACTCTGCCATGATAATCAAAAAGCGTTTGTGCATGGTGCAATTGCTGGCTATTACAGTCAATTTGCAACCTCTGCTTTACTTGAGCCTCTCTATCTGAAAAAAGGCGATGGTGTTGAAAAGAAAGTAGGAAACCCCTCTTTTACCGTATGCTTTGCTGCCTCTATTCAAAGCGTAGAAGTGGTAAAATTGCTCTTAGGAAAACCTCATCTTCAAGCACCTCTTATGGGAGATTTATGGGAATATGAGCTAATTTTGCTATAATCGCAAAAAAACAGGGACTCTAATGCAACGAATCAAGGACGCTCTTTCTACTTTTCATGCACTCTGTTTCGGGCTAATCCTCCTTGCACTGATAACCGTACTGTTTCGACTTATCCCCACATATGCTTACTATTTTGTATGGCAAAGTACCTTTGTCTCTTTTATGATTGCTATTTTGCTCAGTATCTATTTCAATAAAAGCAAACTCTTTGTTTTGTTGCTTTTCCCTCTTTTTTTCACACTCTGTTTAGCCTTTCCCACGTCCCTTTTTACCAAACTGAGCGTTCCTGCTTTTTGGCATATTGCACCCCTTATTACAGCACTTGGGTATTTACTGGTCTATTCACTGCAAGAGAGAGGACTTTTTAGCTCTTTTGGCATATTGCGTACCACACTTGGACTCATCATACTTAGCATTGGGTACGCAGGACTGAAATATTTTTCACCGATTATTCAAAAAGCACTGGATACTCCCATTTTACATGTAAGCCTTCAAGGGCTCTCAAAAGCCAGCGATTTTATTCTGATTATTACCGTTATCGCTTTAGGTTTCATCTTCTTAATCTCAATGCTCTTTGAAGCACAAAGCCAAAAAGCACCTTTTTGGATGCTTTTAGCACAGATGATTCCTCTACTTTTTTTGCAAGAGAGTAACGATGTCATCCTCTTTTCACTCGTAGCCTCCATCATTGCCATTAGTGCATTGGTGCATGATGCGTATCGTATGGCATATGCGGATACACTCACAGGCATTCCTTCACGAAGAGCACTGGAAGAGCGTTTCTTACGTTTAGGTTCACACTACATCATTGCTATGGTGGACATTGACTTTTTTAAAAAATTCAACGATAAATTCGGTCATGATATTGGGGATGATGTTTTAAAACTGGTTGCCAAAGAGTTGAGTCATGTCAAAAATGGAGGTCGAGCATACCGCTATGGAGGAGAAGAGTTTACCATTCTTTTTAGTGGTAAGAAAAAAGAGGATTGTGTCATAGCGCTTGAAGAACTCAGAGAGCAGATATTTAGACGTGGATTTGTCATTCGCGATAAAAATCGTCCTGAAAAAGCACCCAAAGAGATGCAACAATCCAATGCTGTCAAAAAAGAAAGACTCTCTGTCAGTATCGGTATGGCAATGTCTGCTAAAGGCAAAACACCTCAAGAAGTTATCAAACTTGCCGATGATGCTTTATACAAAGCTAAAGAGAGCGGACGTAACTGTCTCATTTGCTTATAATTTGCGCATAATTACTTTTTTTAATATGTTAAGATGGACGTAAAATATCCTAAAGGAAATCTTAATGAGTAGTACAACCCTTAAATGCTCACTTGCAGAGTGTAAAGCACGACTCAAAGCAGTGGATAATATGAGTTTATCCGAACTTGAAGAGTATGCCACGCGTTGCTCAACATGCGGTAATTGGATATTAAAAGACGATGCTGTTGCCAATGAAACGTATATGAAGGTTTCAACCAAATGGGCTGAATCATTCAATCAAGCTCTTTTAAAGAATTCCTAAACATATTTTATTTTTTAAAATTAATCATTTTTTTTCACTTTTTCTTACACTCTTTCTGACTACTATATTCCTCGTTATTGCCTTATAATATCTCTTTTTTTCTCATAATTTAATGCCTTTTTTAGCACCAATAATGATAAGGAAGCCTATGTCACAAAAGCACTCTAAATGCAGTGAAGATGTATGTAAGAAAAAATCTAAGCAGTTTGCGACGATGAGTATTGATCTGCTTTGTGAGCAAATCAATCTATGTGAAGAGTGTAATCATGGTAATTTTAAACACAATTTTACGGCTAAGAACACCTACCAGATACTCTCAATTTTGTGGGCTGAAGAACACAATCGAAGGATAGGAAAACGTGGATAAGCCCACGTTTTCACTCGTAATAAAAATTAATGAAGTTCGCTGTTAAGCTTGATCTCACGTTTACTTCTGGTGGCTACAATCATGCCATTGACGCTGTTTTGACGGAAATGAATTCCATCCAATCCCGCTAGCTCCAAGCCTTTAAAGAATACGATCTCTTCTTTACCTGCTTTTTTGAGTTTTGCTTTAGGATTAGCCTCAATAATTTTTGCAAGCTCTACCCCACTCACTCCAATTTTAGTTCCCTCTAAAATAGCAATACCTGCATCAACGATACATCCATTGCCCAAAGGAATACCCGTCACAGAGTTGGCTCCAAGAAGTGTATTTTCGCCAATGCTAACAGCATTACCGTTCGTTCCACTAAGCACGCCTAAGATACTAGCACCGCCGCCAACATCACTTCCTTGTCCTACAACCACAGAAGAGCTAATGCGACCTTCAACCATAACAGCACCCGTTGTACCTGCATTAAAGTTCACGTAACTAGCACCCGGCATAATGGTTGTACCAGCATGAAGTTGCGCGCCCATTCTGACTTTACTGGTATCTAAGATACGCGTATTGTCGGAGGGAATGATGTGTGCTAAGAAACGTGGAAATTTATCAACTGATTCGATGAGTGGATATTCACCCAAAAGTTTCATCTCTACTTCGTGCATTCTAAGCCATGCAAGCTCTATAGGTTGACCCAATGACCATGCTACGTTTTCAAGCACACCAAATGCGCCTGAGAGGTTTAATGAGCGAATCGGAGCTTTACCCGTAGAGAGTGCATAAAGTTTCAAATAAACGGCTTCTGGACTCAGCGGTGCATCATCTTCAAATAAGAAAACGATACGATAATCTTTTTTAAGCTTCTCTGTTTGTGCAATCCAGTCCAATGTTTTAATCACTTGAACATTTTTATGCGCTTCACCGATTGCTTGGTTAAGGTATGGAGTAAACGCATTCATTGCATTTTTGACAAATTTCTTTTTCACATCATAGACAAATTCACTGCTGGTAAAATCTACATCAACGCCACTTTCTTGTAGTGCTGCAATTAAAATAGCCGCACTCCCAAAGTTTTCTTTCCAGTTAATAACAGGAAATGTCGCTTGTAAAATTTTCTCAGGGCTTAGTTGTCCACGGTCAACTCTCGCAATACCAAAACCAATTGGTTTTTTATACCCAGCTTGCGCTTCAATATCTTTGACTAATGCTTTAAAATCTGCCTCATCAATCGTTACACGTAAAGCCATATTTTCTCCTTTATGTTCCTATTTTTTCACACTTGAACACGCACTTGGTGCACCATTAACACCCATAGTTGGCTGAATTGCTTCATTGCTTACGCCACCATCTTCGTTTACTTTCTCAATAGCTTCCCAAAGTTTACGAGCTGAGTCTTGGTAACGTTTAGCAGTTTCGCTTGTCGGATGGAAGAAGGTTACTGGTTTTCCAGCATCTCCGCCTTCACGCACAGCAGGTTCAATAGGAATCTCGCCAATCACGATGGTTTCAAACTTTTCTGCCAACGGTTTGGTGGTTCCTTTACCGAAGATATCATACTCTTTATTTGTCTCAGGGCAGATAAAACCGCTCATATTTTCCATAATTCCAGCGATTGGGATGTGTAGTTTTTGGAACATATCAAGACTTCTCTCCGTATCATCAAGCGCTACTTGTTGAGGCGTTGTAACACAGATACCCGCCGTTACGGGAACACTTTGAGCCAGTGTTAATTGTGCATCACCTGTTCCTGGAGGCATGTCGATGAAAAGAACATCCAAATCACTCCACAAAATATCGCGAAGAAGTTGTTCGATCGCTTTCATAACCATAGCGCCTCTCCAGATGAGTGACTGCCCACCTTCCATCAAAGAGCCCATACTCATCATCTCGACACCATACGCAACGATAGGTTTAACTTTTTGGCCTACGATTTCAGGATGTGTGTCAACGACACCCATCATACGAGGAACATTTGGACCATAAATGTCAGCATCTAAAAGCCCTACTTTTTTACCTTGACTCGCAAGTGCGATTGCCAAGTTAACGGTTGTCGTTGTTTTACCGACACCGCCTTTTCCTGAGCTTACCATCACGAAATTTTTGATGTGTGGTGCCATGTTTTTACCTGATTGTGAGTTACTTTTCTCCGTTGGAGCCTTAGGTTGCTTTACAACAACATCCACACGAGCAGCACCCAATGCCTTAATCGCTTTTTCAATAGCGACTTTTAATTCGTCAGCAACTTCTTTACTTGAAGAGACAATCTCTGCTTCAACATATACATTATTATCCGATATATCGATATTTTTAACAAAACCAAATGTCACAATATCTTTTTCAAAACCTGGGTATTTTACGCCACCTAATGCGCTTAAAACGGCATCTTTATTTAACATTTTTTCGACCTTTATGCTTAAGTGATGGCGGAATTTAACACAAAAAAGATAAAAAAAAGCTTTCAAAATGTATAATATTGTAACACTTCAGAAAAAAGGACAAAGTTTGCCCGATTTAGCACTTGTGATGTTAGGCGCAGGTAGTTCTTCAAGATTTAACCAACGTGTTAAAAAGCAGTGGCTACGGATTGAAGAGACCCCTTTATGGCTATATGCCACCCAAAATCTTCAACAGCTTTTTCCTTTTAAGCAAATCATTGTGACGACGACACCCGATGAACATTTTTATGCGGGAAAATTTAGCGATACGATTACCTTTGTAGAGGGTGGTGCTACCAGACAAGAGTCTCTTGCCAATGCTCTTTTACATGTAAATACCCCTTACGTTTTAGTCAGTGATATTGCACGTCCTTGTATCGATCAAGCAATGCTGGTTCGAATATTAGCTGAGATGGAAAACAATGACATTGTTGTGCCCTATTTGCCCGTAGTTGACACCGTTGTTTACGAAGATGCAACGATTAACCGCGATCATGTCAAACTGATTCAAACGCCGCAACTTTCACGTACAGAGATGTTAAGAAAAGCATTGCAAACATCATCACTCTATACGGATGACAGCAGCGCCATTAAAGCGATGGGCGGAAAAGTCGCTTACGTACTTGGAAACCCAGAGGCTAAAAAGCTTACATGTAAAGAAGACAGTGCAACCATTCCATGCCTTAAAGCTCCCTCTTCAACGCCTTTTGTTGGACAAGGTTTTGATGTGCACGCATTTGAAGAAGGCAAAGTGATGATGCTTGGAGGTGTGAAAGTACACCCAACAACAGGCTTTAAAGCACACTCCGATGGTGATGTTGCCATTCATGCACTTATCGATGCCCTCTTAGGAGCAGCAGGTGCAGGAGACATTGGAGAGCTTTTCCCTGATAACGACCAACGTTATAAAGATATTGATTCAAAATTTTTACTAAAGGAAGTGTGCTCGTTTTTAGCAAAAGTGGGATTCGAGATCGTTCATTGCGACATTACCGTTATGGCAGAGTTTCCACGTTTAAGTGCCTTTAAGGACAAAATTAGATTTACCCTTGCTAACATTATGGCAATTTCACCTATCCATGTGAATGTAAAGGCAACCACGACAGAGAAACTAGGATTTGTTGGAAGATGCGAAGGTGTTGCAGTCAGTGCAACGGCTACATTAAAATATTATGATTGGACGAATGTATGAAGATTTTAATCGTTGAAAATGAGATTTATCTCGCGCAAAGTATCGCCTCTAAGTTGATGGAAATTGGACATTTATGTGAGATTGCTACCAGTATCAAAGATGCACTCAAAGATGAAAAATACGATGCCATCTTGCTCTCTACCAATATTTCAGGACAAAATTTTTACCCTGTTATCGAGAAACATCGCTCTTCCATCATTATTTTAATGATCTCTTATATTAGCAATGACACCGTCACCAATCCGATTAAAGCAGGTGCTTGTGATTACATTCAAAAACCGTTTATGATTGAAGAGTTGATCCGAAAATTACAACACTTAAGCGACTTTAAGAACCTCAAAAAAGAGAATGAAACCTATAAAGAGTATGTCAAAAATCTTTTCAGCAGTGCTAATTTAGAACCACTGGATAAAAAAACAAAATTCCCTATTTTAATCAAAACCAATTTTCAAAAACATGCAGATGCACTTGTCTTTAACTACGCGCAGTCTCAAAATGAAACATTTACGTTTATCTCTTTAACCCAAAGTAATGCCTTTGAAAAAATTGCACGTGCTGGAAGTGAGGAGTTACTCTACATTATTGATCTTCATAACCTCAAAAAAAGCGAAAAACTCAAAGTCTACAACATCTTAGAGGGCAAACGTGCTATTATTTGTAGCACTGATCCTAACGAAGAGAGTGACTTTACAAAGATAGAAATCAACACCGATAGTAAGATTTTAGACCAAGGTGATATTTTGTGTATTGATGATTATGTCAAATATGTCATTTTCAATTTCCAAAATAAATTCCCTGACACGGAACTCTCAAAAAAATTAGGAATATCTCGCAAAAGTCTATGGGAAAAAAGGAAGAAATATGGAATCAACAAGAAAAAATAACCGACAACTCTTTTTAGATAAAGAATTTTTAGCAACCCTTGCTCTTGCCAAAGAGGGTATTTTATATCCCGTAGATAAGCTTATGAATCGTGCTGAAGCTAAAGAGGTCGAAGAGAGCGGATACTACAAAGGCAAACCTTTTCCTTTTCCTTTCATTATTGCCCCAGCAGGTGAAAAAAACAAAGAAGTTCTAACCACCGCCTATCAAGGTGAACCTCTTGATTTTGTGGTTGATAGTAAAATCAGAGGAACCATTATCGTTGATGAAGTCTTTGAGGTCGATAAAAAGAAGCGTATTGAACAGATTTTTGGAACGTATGACATCTCAAACCCTGAGACACAAACGTTTCTCAAACGCCTTGGTGACATCGCCGTGTGTGGTGAGTATGAATTACACTTTGATGACATTAAAAACGTTAAAAGCAAAATCGCTGATGCGAAAGCACAACTGGGAGCCAAAAACGTTTCTGCCATGATGATGAATGCAAAACCATTCCATAGAGCACATGAGCGGGTCATTCGTATCACGCTTGAGAAGTGCGATATGCTGGTTATCTTTTTGCTCAAACCTTATAAACAAGACATACTCTCGTATGAACTTCGGTTAAAAGCGTTACAGTACTTTGTGGACAACTATCTACCTAAAAACAGAGTGGTGATTGTTCCTTTTGAAAACACCTATCTTTTTTCCAGCTATAAAAATGCTGTGCTAGATGCCATTTGTGCTTCAAATTTCGGATGTAATAAACTCGTTCTTGGTCAACACCACAGCGGTATTGGCGCATACTACGATCAAAATGAGATGAAGTCTATTTTAGATCATTACGAAGATTTAGAGATTGATATCGAGATTATCACTGAGTTTGTGTATTGTAACGAGTGTAAAACGTTAGTAAGTACCAACACGTGCCCACATGGTGGACACCATCACATCAAATATCATGCAGAATCATTGCTTGAGATCTTAAAAGCAGGCATGTTGCCTCCTGCCATCTTTATGCGTAAAGATATCTCGGCCCTCCTTTTAAGCGATCTCTTTAAAAAACGTTTTGAAAATATTGGTAAAATTTACGATGCTATTTTCCCAAATAGCGGACTTTTAGAGAGTCACGATGAACGCGATTTTTACCTTGAACTCATGCGTTTACATCAAACAACTTCACTGACTTAGGATTTTCATGCCAAATGCTTTTTTAACTTTTTTATACTCAGGTCATGCACCAAAGGCACCTGGAACAGCAGGGTCTTTGCTTGCTGTCATCCTAGGCGCTGGGATTATTCATTACATCTCCATGGAAACGTTGGTACTTTTAACCATTCTCTTTACCCTTATGGGCGTTAAACAGATTAATGCTTATGAAGAAAGCAGTGGCAATCACGACGACAGTCGCATTGTCATTGATGAAGTGGTTGGTGTGTGGATCGCGCTGATTCTTAGCTCTGGAACGATGATTCAAATTGTCCTTAGTTTTGCATTTTTCCGTCTTTTTGACATTTGGAAACCTTCATTGATTGGCAAAATTGATCGAAATGTTAAAGGTGGCTGGGGCGTTATGGGCGATGATATGCTTGCTGGTGTGGCTGCAGGTATTTGTAGTGCGGGCGCATTTCAACTTTTTGAGTATCTCTCACATTCTCTCTTAAAGTAAAACATTACTTTTACATAATACGAAAGCCATAAGCGTCATACAACTATACTTTTGGTAGATTTTTATCAAAAGGATAGACCTATGAAATACCTCTTCAGACTGCTTATGGCAACCACCCTTCTTCTCTCTTTCTCAGAGGCAAAAGAATTTGTTATTGACAATGCCCACTCCAATATTGGCTTTTCAGCCAAACACATGATGATTTCCAATGTCAAAGGTAATTTCAACGTCTATAATGCAGAAATTGATTACGATGCAGATAAAAAAGTATTCAATAAATTGAGTGCAAAAATTGAAGCGGCTTCTGTCGATACCGGTATTGCTAAACGTGATGAACACTTACGCAGTGGTGATTTTTTTGATGTTGAGAAGTTTAAGACCATTGACTTTGTGATGACATCCATGAAAGAGGGCAAAGTATATGGCAAACTTACCATTCACGGCGTCACCAAAGATATTATCTTAGAGAACACGATACATGGTGTTGTCAAAGATTTTCAAGGACATCAACGCGTTGGCTTTAGCTTAGAGGGAAAACTCAACCGCAAAGACTTTGGTCTGACATGGAATAAAATCCTAGAGGGTGGCGGACTTACTGTTAGTGATACGATCAATATTACCGTCGAAGTCGAAGCCATCGAGTTATAATCGTTTAAAACCGTCTCTTTCAAAAGGCTGGGAAAAGAGTTTAAAATGCTCTTTTTCCGCTTCACTTACCTCTATCTCCCACACCACACCGTCACTTTGAAATTCTCTTTGAATCACCGTTACATTTTGCGTTGAAGTGTAGTGCTCAAATCTGGGGGTCAACGAGTAAATCGTATGAAAAAGAACTCTTTCTTTAAAAACAAAAGGGATGAGCGACGCGTTGGCTATTACCTCTTTTGCACTGCTTCCATAGGCTCGAACCAAGCCACCCGTGCCAAGTTTAATGCCGCCAAAATAACGCACGATTAAAAGCCCTGCATTGATGAGTTCAACCCCTCGCATCACATTTAAAACAGGAGGCCCGGAGGTACCTTTGGGTTCTCCATCGTCGCTATTATTTTCCACGACTTGGCGGTATTCATTAAAAAAGCGTTTAGCCCAAACAATGTGTGCCGCTTTTGGGTGTTCACTTTTAAGCTTTACATGTAAAGATTCAAAATCACCCATCGGGCAAAGATACGCCAAAAAAGTGGACTTTTTTTCTTCAACCTCCGCGGTATAAATCTGCTCAATGGTCTGCATTAAACTCTTTCTATGACCACACGAATATCGGCTGGTTTTGCATGGTAAGGCGAAGAAGTGACAATAAAATCAACCCCCGTTTGTGCGTAAGCAACAATGTTATGTTCACCAATGCCACCCGTTGCGGAAAGAAGCAGATTCGGGAATTCTTCTTTGAGTACCACACAGTGCCTTAGTGTTTCAAAATCCATTTTTTCGCATTGAAGTATCGCCGTTCCAAGCGTTGCAAAATAACGTGCCTCTTCGTAGCTGTCTACTTCGACGACAATCTTTTTTTCCAAGTACTTCTGCTTCATTTTGGCAAATTGCGCTTCAAACGCCGCGTCGCTTTCAAAAAATACACGATGTTGTTTAAAGACTAAAACAGAGTCATAAAGCCCCAATCGATGATGTGCACCACCTCCAGCATAGACTGCTTTGAGTGCCAACTCTTTGGTTCGAGGAAAAATTTTACGTGTGGTTAAAAGTTCAATTTTAGGATTCACTTCGCGTGCAAGGGTTATCATCGTGTTGGTTTTAGTCGCAATTCCACTTAAAAACTCTAAAATATTTTGAGAAACTTTCCATGCCTTGTGCGCCGCGTCCGCTCTACCATATGCCTCTAAGATAAGCTCTCCTGCTTCCAGTCTATCGCCACACTCTTTGTAAGCATGTGTATCAAGTCCTAGCTTTTGACACATCTCTTTGACAAACTCCACGCCACAAAGAACAATAGGCTCTTTGGAAGCAAATGAAATCTTGGCTTTGTGAGACCCAATATCTAATCCAACCGTGGTCATGTCGATTAACCCGACATCTTCACGTATCATATCCATCATAAGTAAACCTTTACTAAAGTATAAAATCATAACACAAGAAGGTTAAAGAAACTGCTCCTCTTTTTGGAAAAAATGCAATGCCGTAAAAACCGCTAAAGAGATGACAATGAGAATGGCACACAAGAGCAATGCCAAGCGGTACTCACCATCAAAAACGGCATTATAGATGGCTAGTGAGATCGTATCGGTTTTACCGACAAGGTTTCCTCCCAGCATTAACGTAATTCCCACTTCCCCCAAAGCACGTGCCAAAGCAATCAAAAGAGCGGCAACCACACTTTTTTTAATGCAGGGAAGAATGATAAAAAGAAACGTATGAAACCTGCTTTTACCGCTCATGTAAGCGGCTTCTTTAATGGCTTTTGGGAAAAGCTCAATGGCAGACTGAAGTGGTTTAACCATCAAAGGAAGGGCTGATACAAATCCCGCTAACACCAACCCGTTAAAATCAAAAATAAAACGTATCCCCATGGCATTAAAATAGCTTCCAAGCCAGCCGTATTTGCCTAAGAGAAGCAAGAGTAGAAAACCTATGGCAATGGGAGGGAAAATCAGGGGAAGTGTCACCAGTGTCTCTAAAAGCCACTTGTATTTAAGCTTTTCATTGGAGAGGACATAAGAGAGAGGAATCCCCAGAATAACTAAAAGAAGGGCAACGACGCTGATGGTTTTAAGGCTTAGCACCAAAGGGTGCCAAACCTGTACCATATCAAAGTCCATATTTGGCAAATATCTCTTTCGCTTTAGGCGTTTTTAAAAAGGCAACAAACGCTTGGCAAGCATTATCGGTTTCGCATGCGTTTAAACTCCCAGCTACAATTTCAATAGGCGTGTAATACGCCTGAGGGATTTTGATGTATCCACCCATTTTATCCATGTTATCCAATGCTGCGGTGAGATTCATAATGCCCACATCCACTTCATGCGTACTCACGTAAGAGCTTACTTGTGGCACGGTCGCCACGACAATAAGTTTCTCTTTTACACTTTCGTACAACGTGCTCTTGTGTAAAAATTCTATGCCAGCATCACCGTAAATTGCTTTTTTAGCTTCTGGCATTGCTATGGTTTTAATCGCATCACTTTTCAAATCTTCAATACTAGAAAATGTAACTCCTTTGGCATAAGCGATGACTGCAATACCCTCTCCTACCCTTTGGTAATTTACAAAATGAAGCTCGCTCTGTTTCTCTAAAAACTTTTTATCGGCAATGACCAAAGCAATTTCCATCTGTTTGGCATGAGCAAAGATTTGTGCCATATTGCCATACATCACATCGATCCGTCCATGTCCACTCTCTTCATACGCTTTAAGCACTTCAACAACAGGTTTTTTATACCCAGCGCCCACAGCGATTTTAAGATCATCCGCCAAGACGTGTGTTAAAAAAGCAACACAAATAAAGAGTAAAAGCTTGTTCATTACTTCTCCTTTAATCGTTGAATCATAGGGGCAAATGCTTTGGTTCCTATGCTCACACTATCGCCTACATGTAAATCTTTGGCTTCGCTCTCATCGAGCACAATTTCCACGATCTGCTGACCGATAGAGACGATGGCAATGTAGATGACATCCACTTTGACGATGTCCAAAAGTTCACCCTCAAAAGAAAATTTTTGACTCCCTTGGGTACGAAGAAGAACACTCTTGGCATCACCATCTTGAACAACTTCTCCTTGAGAAAGAACCACAACGCGTGAACTTAAACGGTAAATTTCACTCGGATCATGGCTTACCATAATGGTCGTTGTACCAAACGCCTTGTGGAGCATTAAAATCTCATGCTGAAGTTTCGTACGCATCAAAGGATCAAGAGCAGAAAGCGGTTCATCCATCAAAAGAAGCTTCGGTCTATTCATCATCGCTCGGCATAAACTCACCCGTTGTTTTTGCCCACCCGACAAAGTTGCAGGCTTTCGATGAGCAAGTTCACTCAGTTCTGTCATACTTAAAAGCTGCTCTGACAAAGCTCTGTCTTTACGTACAAACAGAAGATTTTCGAGTACGCTCATGTTCGGGAAAAGTGCATAATCTTGAAAAACAAACCCGATGCCTCGTTGTTGTGGAGGAAGGGAGCGTGAGCTATCTAACCACACCTCATCATCCACTTTG
The DNA here is from genome assembly GCF_000813345.1 of Sulfurospirillum arsenophilum NBRC 109478. NCBI lineage: Bacteria > Pseudomonadati > Campylobacterota > Epsilonproteobacteria > Campylobacterales > Sulfurospirillaceae > Sulfurospirillum > Sulfurospirillum arsenophilum. The sequence goes on from NZ_BBQF01000005.1 coordinate 70,288, forward strand.
ATCTGCCCTTTAGCACTCTCCAATCCCGCTAAAATGCGGAGCAACGTTGTTTTACCACTACCGCTTTGACCCGAAAGTGCGACAAAGCTCTGTTTTTCAATCGAAAGCTTTACATGTAAATCCATTTTGCCAAGAGAGCCTAAAAGCTCTTTTTGTACATCAATTTCGATCATGCAATGCCTCCTAAACGGTGGTTCTGATTGCGGTTAAATACATAGACCAAAAGCAGAACCAAAAAGCTGATCAAGACCATAATGCCACTGTAGAGATGAGCACTGGTATAATCCATAATCTCTACCAACTCATAAACAGCAACCGAAGCCGTTTTTGTTTGATTCGGAATACTTCCACCCACCATCAAAACGACACCAAACTCGCCAACCGTATGCGCAAAGGTAATGACAATAGCCGTCATTAACGAAGGCTTGATGTTAGGAAGTGCCACACACACAAAAGTGTTCTAAGCTTACTTTTGCCTGCAATATACGAGGCTTCTAACATATTTTTAGGCAATGCTTCAAAACCACTCTGTAAAGGTTGTACCATAAAAGGAAGCGAATAAAAACAGCTCGCAACCACTAACCCTGTAAAGTTGAAGACCAATTTCATGCCAAAAACATCTTGGAAAAACCGTCCAATAGGAGAGTGGAAAGAGAGTGCATAAAGAATATAAAAACCTAAAACAGAAGGAGGCAATACAATAGGAAGTGCCGTAATGGCTTCAAAAACAGGCTTAAACCGAGACTTGCTTTGCGATAAATTCCACGCTAAAAGGATAGAGATACAAAAGAGAATTGCAGTAGTTATGGAAGCAAGTTTAAATGAAATCAGAAAAGGGGTAAACTCCAATGCCTTTAGTGTTTCAAGCATCTAAGACCTCCAAGACAAAGAGTTCGCTTGCTTTTATAAGCAAGGTAACCGCATCACCAACTTGAAGATTCATCCGAGTGGAAGAGCTTAAAGTAATAAAACTTTGCATCTCATTTTCGTTTACATGTAAAAGAATGGAGCTCAGCAATTTTCCATTTTCAATGCTCTCAATCGTGGCAGAAAGCTGGTTAGAATAACTAAGCTCGCCACTCAAATTTTTAGCAATCGCCACATGCGAAGGCTTGATGCCAAGAATCACATGTGCGTTTACATGTAAACCTTTTGGCAGATCAAGCCCCATCATTTTCAGGCTCACACCTTCATAATCAAAACTGATAATATGAAGATTTTGCTCACCTTCAATACGCGTTACAACAGCATTCAGTCTATTCATTGACCAAATATCCGTAATTTTTAAAGATCGCTTTCGCTTTTGCACTTAAGACAAAGTCATAAAAGGCTTTCGCTTCAGCATTGTTCTCCGCTTGTTTAAGCAAAACAATTCCTTGAGCAATAGGTGTGTAGAGTTTTGGATCCACATCAACCCATTGAACCCCTTTTTTGTACTCTTTCATTTTGTCGCTGTAAAAAGCAGAACTGTTTACAAAACCGACATCTGCCGCGGTGAGTGCAAACTGTAATGCTTGTCCAATGCTATCGCCCTGAACCAGTTTTGGCTCTACTTTCTCAAACACTTTTGCATTTTTAAACGCTTCAATACTCGCTGTTCCATACGGTGCAGTTTTTGGGTTTGCAATCGCCACTTTCTCGACTTTAGGATCATCCAAAACAGCAATACCTTTACTTAAATCAAGCCCTCTAACACTGACCATCGCCAAAGCGCCACTGGCATAAACAACGGGTTTTGTTACCGCAATTTTTTCAGCATACAAATTCTCAGGAAAGCCCATGTCGGCACTTAAGAAAAGATCAAACGGAGCACCACTTTTAATTTGTGTGGTAAATTTTCCACTCGCACCTAAAACCGTGTTGACTTTAGTGTTCGGATTGGTTTTTGCAAACTCTGTTTTAAAAACTTCAATAACATCGCTCAAATTGGCGGCAACTGCAACACTAATCTCTCCAGCAAGAAGAGAAGCTGACAACACGGCACTCGCTAAAAATAGTTTTAACATAAAGACTCCTTTGAATTATTTTCCGATGATAATACTACTGGATTTGATGATGGCACACACACGAGATCCCACCGCAAGCCCTAAAGCTCTGACGGATTCTGCCGTAATGGTTGAAACCACTACATCGTTTTGACCGATGTCCACACTCACTTGCGCATTGACTTCACCGATTTTGATGTCAGTCACCATACCCACAAGTTTATTGCGAGCACTTGTAGCGATGTCAAGCACATTAGAAATTAACACCGAAGAAGCTTTGATGATTCCCACCACTTCATCGCCAATTTCAAGACCTAACTCTTCCACCGCACTGTTGGTAATGGTAGAGACAAGGATGACACCACTTTTAAGTACGATGCTCACCTCTGCATTCACTTTTGCCTTTTTAATCTCGCCGATTTTTCCCATCAGCTGATTACGCGCACTTATCTGCATAGCAATCCTTTGTATGTGTTTTAAACTGTTCATTTCAAAATCACCCAGAGTAGAGAGTCGATTTAAAAACCGTTCATACTCTTTTTTTAAAACGCTGTAGTTGGCAACGACTTCGCAACCAAGTGGCGTGAGGGTTGTTCCCCCTCCTCCACTACCACCCGTAACACGCACAACCAACGGGTTATGGGAGAGATTATTCATCGTATCGACAGCTTCCCATGCCGCTTTGTAACTCAGCCCTACTCTTTTAGCAGCACTACTAATTGAGCCCGTTTCAGCAATGGCTTCGAGCAATTTAATTCGCTTTTCCAAAAGGGCTGGTTTGTCAAAACTCATCACACCAGAGGCAATCCCCTCCATTTGTTTTCCTTATGTAGTAAAAGTATATAACGATAGACATGGCCTAAATCATTTTGAGCATTATAACGTTATTACCTTAAGTGTTATAACGCTTTATGTTTAATTTTTAATCATTTGTTGCAAAGTCTCTATTTTAGCCATTTTCAAAGGGAAATTTTAAGAAAATTTATATAAAATGGAAAAAATCTATTCTCAAAAGAGCAGCATGACACAAAAAATTTTATCGCTTATCTGCGGCGCATGTATTATTTCAACTTCACTCAGCGCATCCTATCTTGATAAAGAGACCGCTGATCGTATTAAACGTAACACGGATTCTATCATTGCAAAAGACTTAGGCACGAAACAACTTCTCTTTGCTAAAGACGAACAAAAAATCAATCAACCAGCAAGCCTTACCAAAATTATGACAGCAATGTTGGCGATCGAAAGCGGAAGAATGAACGAAGTGGTAACCATCACGCGTGAGATGATCCAAGTAGAACCTACCAAAGCAGGTCTTAGAGTGGGTGAAAAATTTTACCTTAGAGACCTTGTCAAAGCAGCGATGGTGATGTCAGCGAATGATGCTGCCATGAGCATAGGCGTCTATTTAGGCGATGGCGATGTCGATAAATTTGTAGTGCTAATGAACAAAAAAGCTAAAATGATCGGTATGAAAAATACGAATTTTACCAACCCATGTGGTTTTGACATCGGTCACCACTACTCCACCGCACTCGATCTTTTAACACTCAGTGAATACGCTATTAAAAATAACGCCTTCAACGATATGGCAAAACTCAAACGTCATGATTTTCAAGCAGTCAATACCAAAAGAGGCTATGCTGCATACACCCATAATAAACTTCTTAACAACTATAAATATGCAGTAGGTATTAAAACAGGATATACGCAAAAAGCAGGCCCTTGTTTGATTGCAAGAGCTAAAAAAGATGATAGAGATATTTTAGTGGTTATGCTCAACTCTGAGCATCGATGGAATGACATCAAAACGATTTTTGAAGATGTTCTACCAGATATTACGGAAACAAGAACGGCTAAGAAAGTTGTAGCCCCTTCTAAAAACTCTAAGAAAACAGCATCAACCAAGAAAAAAGCACATAAAATAGCGTAGGCTTGTCTTTTGACAAGCCCTTAAATCTTCTTACTTTGAAAATCCCTTTGCTCTCTCATACGATGCTTCCATCGCTTTGATGAAACTGTCTCGCACGCCACCTTCTTCAAGCTTTGCATAACCTGCAGCTGTTGTCCCCGCTGGAGACATCACTTTATCTTTTAATATGGCAGGATGTTCACTTTTGAGCACTTCACCGACACCTTCAAAGAGTGTTGCAATGTATTGATACGTGATCTCTCGCTTCATTCCAAGATTGACCGCACCATCGCTTAATGCTTCTGCAACCAAAGCAATCCACGCAGGCGCTGAACCAGCAAGACCTGTTGCGATGTCAAGCTCTTTTTCACTCTCCAACCAAAAGCAACGACCGATAGAGCTTAGAACATCTATCGCCTCATCTTTTAAAGCAACGTCACCACACAAAGATGTCGCCGATTTGCGCACAAGGGCTGCCATATTTGGCATAGAGCGAATGTAATGCTTTGCCATAATGCTCGATTTGAGTTTTTCCAAGTTCACACCTGCCATAATAGAAATAATGCCCTCAGCAATGCCTTTGGTGTGAAGCGTGCTAAACGATTGAGGTTTGATCGCAAGAATGACAATGTAGCCTTCTAAGGAAGGAATCTCCTCCACAATTTTGATGGTTGGATAGAGTGCTTGTAACTCTTTAACACGTGGAGGATAGGCTTCAACCACCGTAATATCTTTTACATGTAAACCTTGAAGCATCGCTCCACCCATGTTCCCTGCACCAATTAAAAGTAATTTCATTGACATTCCTATGCTAATTTTGAAGAATTATAGCGCATTATTAAAAGTCTATTGGTATCGCAATGCCTCAATAGGCTCAAGATTGGCTGCTTTTCGCGCTGGGTAAAACCCAAAAAATACGCCAACACCTGTTGCAACTAAGAAAGAGATGATAATGGAATTTTGCGTAATCACCACGCTAATGGGAAAAAAGTGCGCTACAGTATACGCCCCACCCACACCCACACACACCCCAATAAAACAACCGATGATGGAAATCATCAACGCTTCAAGTAAAAATTGCAATAAAATATGATTTTGCTTCGCACCAATCGCGATACGAATACCAATCTCACGTGTACGCTCCGTAACAGAAACCAGCATGATGTTCATAATGCCAATGCCACCCACCAAGAGCGAAATGGACGCAATGGCTGCGAGCATCAACGACATGGCTTTGGTTGTTTCTTCTGCTGTATTGGCAAGGGCTGTGAGGTTGCGAATCGTAAAGTCATCATCGGCACTATCGCGCAGTTTATGACGCTGGCGAAGAAGCTGTGTCATCTCTTTTTCTGCCTTATCCATCGTATCTTCTGAGCGCCCTTGCACCATTATAAATCGTACCGTACCTTTAAACTGACTACCAAAAAGCTTCGTTTGTGCGGTGGTGATCGGAACCATCGCAGTATCGTCTTGATCTCTACCATCTAAGCTTTGCCCTTTTTTGGCAAGTACACCCACCACAATATAAGGGCTATTTTTGATACGAATGGTTTTACCTACAGGCTCTTCATCCCCAAAAAGATTTTGCGCAACTGTTTTACCCAAAACAACCACTCTGGTCGCACCTCTTACATCCGAATCCATAAAAGGGTACCCACTTTCAAGCGACCAATCACGTACCTGAAAGAAGGATGGCGTTGTCCCTGTCACTTGCGTGTTCCAGTTTGCTGACTGATAGACCATTTGTGATGAGCCTGAAGAGACGGGAGCTGTTGCTGAAATGCTATCGATCTCTTCTATTGCCGTTGCATCACCAATTGTCAATGTCTGCACGGCACCACTTCCGATGCGAACCCCGCCAGAGGTCATAGAACCAGCCAAAACAATAAAAAGGTTACTTCCCATCGAAGCGATCGACTCTTTAACTTTTGCTTGCGTTCCAGCCCCTATGGAAGACATCAAAATAACCGCACCGACACCAATGACCATACCCAACATCGTTAAAAAGGTACGAAGCCTATTGGCTCCCATTGCACTCCACGCTTCTGCAAGCATTATAAAAGTCATTGTGCCATCTCCATTCGCGCGGTTGGTCCATCGTGTTGGATCTTTCCATCGACAAAATTCACCAGTCGTTTGGCATACGCAGCAATGTCAGGTTCATGTGTGACCAACACAACCGTAATGCCCTCTTTTTCATTAAGATCACTAAAAAGTTGCATGATCTCTTGACTCGTTTTCGTGTCAAGATTTCCTGTTGGTTCATCTGCTAAAATGAGTTTGGGTTTATTGACAAGGGCACGAGCGATGGCAACGCGTTGTTGCTGACCGCCTGAGATATGCGTAGGAAGGTAGGTTCCAAAGGCTTCCAAGCCAACGCTTTTAAGCATCTCTTTTGCTCTCTCTTTTCGTTCAGCAGAGCTTATCCCCGCATAAACTAAAGGAAGGGCTACATTATCAATCAAACTTTTGCGTGGTAACAGATTGAAACCTTGAAATACAAAGCCAATGATGTGATTGCGAAGCGTTGCGAGATCATTTTTGCTCAAAGAGGTTGTATTGGTTTGATTTAAAAAGTATTCTCCTGAGGTTGCTTTATCAAGACAACCTAGGATATTCATAAAGGTTGATTTACCTGAACCTGAAGGTCCCATAATCGCTACAAATTCGCCACTGTTTATGGTTATATCAACCCCTTTAAGCACACACACTTCACCCGCATCGGTGTAATAATTTTTTGTTAAGTGCGTGATTTTGATGACTTCGCTCATTAGAACGGTCTTCCCATTGGGCTACCTGCTGTACTTGCTTTTGCAGTAGCTTTTGTCTCTTCAAGGATGATTTTATCCCCTACTTTAAGAGTATCGGTAATGACCTCTGTAAACCGATTATCGGTAATGCCCGTAGCTACTTTAACCGCTTTTGGCACACCATTTTCAAACACATACAAGACGCCCATATTGGGTTCTCTTTTCTCTTTTTTAGCTCTCATGCCATTTTGTTGTTTTTGAGCTTCAGAAACCTCTTTTGTGACATTTTCCGTTGGTTTGTAACGAAGTGCGGCATTTGGGACAACCAAAGTCTCTTTCTTCTCTGCAATAATGACATTGACATACGCTGTCATACCAGGGGCTAAGATTTCATCAGGATTTTGAAGTGTCACAACGACATCATAGGTTACGACATTCGAAACCGTGGTAGCATTCAGCCTGACTTGTTTAACAACGCCACTAAACGAGACATTAGGAAACGCATCAACCGAGAAGTTGACATTCTGCCCTACTTTGATGCGCCCGATGTCTGCTTCTGCAAAGTTGGAATCGATCTGCATCTCTCTAAGATCTTGCGCAATTTTAAAAAGTACCGGTGCTTGTAAGCTTGCCGCAACCGTTTGTCCTACGTCGATCTGGCGATCCACTACGACACCTGAAACGGGGGAGCGAATAATCGTATAGCCTTGATTGGTACGATCTTTTTGAGACTGCGCGCGGGCTAAATCAAGAGCGGCACGTGCCGCTTTAAGCGCTTGTACAGAAGAGTCCAAATCTTGTTTGGAAATGTACTCTTTAGCAAATAACTCCCGAGCCCGTTTTTCGTTTGCCACAGCAAGCTCTAAAGAGGCTTCAGCACTTTTCACATTCGCGGCACTTTGCGCTGCTTGGGCATCTAAAAGAGCAGGATCAAGCTCCGCTAAAATCTGTCCCTCTTTCACTCTATCGTTAAAATCCACATAGAGTTTAATGACTTTACCTGAAACTTGTGTACCTACCGTTACCAAGACTAAAGGGTTAAGTGTGCCATTTGCGGCGACACTTTGAGTGATGTCACCCAGCTCCAACGTATGAAATTTATACTTTGCTTCAAGCGGTGGTTTTGTATAGATTTCCCAAGCCTTGTATCCGCCAAAACCTACGGCTATGAGGACGATCAAAATGGTAAATTTATGTAAAAGTATTTTTGTTACAAAGTTCATGGTTGTCCTTTTATCGTTGAAAAGTCAAGTGAGCCCATCGCTTTCGCAAGGCTTGCTTTGGTTATATACCAGTTATACAATGACTGGATGTGTTGTTGTTTGGCACTCGCAAGTGCGCTCTGAGCAGTTAAAAGATCGAGTATGGTTCCCACCCCTGCTTTGTACCTGCCAAGGGAGAGATCGTAGGAAGCTTGCGCACTGGCTACAAGGTCACTACTTGTACGTGTGGCTTGGGTTTCACTCACCAAAGTCTGATAGGTTTTATACACTTCCAAACTTGCATCTTGGGTGAGTTTTTCATACTCCGCTTCGTTGATTTTAAGCTGTTGCTGTGCGGCTTGAACTTTATACTTGGTATTAAACCCCGTAAAAATGGGAATACTGACATAAAGCCCAATGCTAGACGTTCTCTGCGATGTGTTAAAAACCGTATCGGTATGTCCTGACGTTGCAGAGAGTGAAAAAGTTGGCATGTGGTCTGCTTTGGCCGCTTTGACATTGGCTTCTGCAGCTTTGATCTTAGCACTAGCAGCCATAAGATCGGGGCGAAGTCTTTGCGCCTCTTCCATCAGTGCTCTTATGTTTTTCTCGAATGTATCGCTGGGAATGGCAAGCAGAGGATTTTGCAACCCAATCGTCGTATCTGGCATCATGCCCAAAACGCTTGCAAGTTCTCCTTGCGCACTTTTGACACTGCCCTCAGCTTGGATGCGGTTTAACATCGCTTGTGAATAGGCTGTTTGGGCTTGCAGAGTATCGGCAGGTGTTGCAGCTCCCACGTTGTAGCGTGTCTTTGCCGCATTGAGACTTTCCAGAGCAGAGCGTTCAGCCTCACGACTGGCTTCCAGTGAGGCGTTAGAGCCAAAAAGTGTGTAGTAGGCTTGAATGGCGGAGAGAAAAACACTCTGAATCGTACCATTTTCGGAGAAAAGCGCAACGTCTAAAAGTGCTCGTGCATTGTCATACGTTGCATCGCGCTTGCCAAAATCATAGAGCAAATACGAAAGCGTTACGCCTATGTTTTCTTGGTTGCCACTTTTGGTTTCACTACTTTCACTTCTTAACACGGAACCTGTGGCACTCAGTGTTGGCAAATACGCCGAACGACTCACACCCACTTGTGCCGCCTGATAAAGCGATGTTTGCCACGCAATCTTCGTTTGCGGGTTGTTACACAGTGCCGCCATAACTACATCAGAAAGTCCTAAAGACTTCGTAAGATCGGTCGTTGTGCATGTTACAAATGTTGCTTGCTGTTTTGGTAAAAGAGACTTTGTATCCAATGGGTCAAACTCTTCTGCTACAAGCACACTTATCATGCCAAGAACCATACACCCCATGAACCTCAAACGCATCGGTATCCTTACTTTTTTAGTGTGTTAATATTAGCATTAATTTGTTAACATTTTTTTACATGTAATGCTTTGGTTGTACTTTCGATGTATACTTTTACAAAGTATTGGTATTTTTTTCAAAAGGAGTCCATCATGGCTACATCCTATTCTCTGGTTTCCATCTCTCTTCCTACTCCCTTTGCCAAACATGAGATCGAAACACTGCTGGATTGCTCGTTTAAAAAAGGAATTGAGAAAGCATTTTTTATGCAATACCGAGATACGTTTTTAGTCTACACTCAGTTCAATGTCCTCACCTTCATCAACTGGGAAAAAGAAGCTATCCACAAAGCACTCTTGAAACTGGGAATTAATAATGCTGACTCTTTTGAACAACACACCATTTTTCAAGACTACCCTATTCTCATTGAGCCTGATTTAGAAGTTACATGTAAAGTGAGCAATGAGCAGATCATCCTCAAAGAACCTCTTTCGCTTTACCTCATCATCATCGCACTGGTGATCTCGCAAAGCGTGGGGTTGGAAAAGTATGAGCAAGACTTAGACGTACATTTTGCCAAAAGCCAACAACTGCTTGATTTGACGCAAAGTTATTCACTGCTCAAACGCTCTAAACTTATCGAATTTGCACGTAATTTAACCGCCATTCAGCATGGTATGGTGAGTGATCTGTTTTTACTGGATAAACCGAACATTTTGTGGGACAACGAAGAAGCAGAGAAACTCTATAATAGACTTTCATCCATCCTAGAACTCAAAGATCGCTTCGAGATTGTCGAGCATAAACTCACCAACCTCAAAGATGACATCAGTATGGCGCTGGATATGTTCAACCACAAGCACAGCGAATTTCTAGAGTGGATCATCATCGGTCTCATTGGCTTTGAAATCGTAATGGGACTCATCGAATTTTTTAAACATTAAATTAATGTTCTGCAACCAACTTTTTCACGAGTTTTCGAACGATTGGTACAACCGTTAACACTGCTGGAAAAGCAACAACATAGGCACGCCAAAATGCACCGAACCACTGGAAGAAAAAGGCTTCACTAAAGCCCATATTGATGAGCGTGATGACAAACGACATCAACAATGTCATAAACAACGACATAAAAAAGGCAAACGTTATAAACTCATACTTCTTTGAAATCAAACTTCTCTCCTAAAATGCGCACTTCTCTTTGAGGATACGGAATGCTAATATTGTTTACATGTAAAGCAGTGTAAAGCGCTAAATTTACATCATACTGTGTCTTAAAATAGCTCTTGGTTGGAACCCAATAGCGAAGCCCAAGCTCGATGGAACTATCTCCAAATTTTGCGATACCCACAACGGGTTTATGCTCTTTGGAAACGTCTTTAAAACTCGATAACACCTCTTTGATGAGCGCTATCGCCTTAGCGGGGTCTTCCTCATACGCCACACCAATGCCAGACTCCACAACACGCACATCAAACGAGTTTACCAGCACGTCACCGATCATCTTTTTATTGGGAATGGTGATGAGCTCTTCATCTTCATTGCGAAGTACGGTGTAGGAGAGTTTTATCTCTTCCACCACCCCGTAAAAACCGCTAATGGAAAGTGTATCGCCGACTTTAAACGGGCGAGAGATGATGAGCAAAACACCCGCGGCGTAGTTGGAAACACTGCCTTGAAGTGCCAAACCAGCCGTCAGAGAAACCGCACCGATGGCGGCAACAAACGGAGCGATGGAAATGCCAATTTTCCCAAGTGCTATAACGATCATCGCGGCAAAAACAAGCATTTTAACAACACTTGCGACAAACTTAGCAAGCGTACTGTCAAAATGATTGCGCTCAAACAGACGCATCAAAAGCGCATACACATACTTCGCCGCAAACCACCCAATAATAACGATAATAAGCGCACCCAAAAGCTGAAAACTGTAATGGGTCAAAAACTCAATTACAACCGTGTAAAACTTCTGAAGCGTTTGCAGTTCTTTGTCCATCGTCTACTCCTTAGGAGATTTTTCACATTATAACAAAGCTTACATGTAAATTATTTTTTAATCGAATACGCACTCTCTTTTGTCCCCGCATAAAAAACGACAATTTCGACGGGCTCATCGCCCTCATTCACACCATAATGCCACTTGTCCACCACTTCAATGAGCGCATCGCCCGCTTTGAGCTGTAGCACTTTGTTCTCATCGGTCACCACTTTGAGTGAGCCCTTGACCATGTACCCCGCATTGATGATAGGATGCTTATGAAGTGGAAGCTCCATGTGAGCAGGAATGATGATCTTCAAAACCGAAATCTCAGGCGTCTCTTTGGGGTATGAGGGCATTGCCGAGCCATCCCAACTCTTGTCTGACTTGGCAAGGGTTACGGACTCAACGTTTCCAGCTGCAAAACCATAGCTCATACAAAGAAGAAAAAAGCACAGTAATTTTTTCATAATCGACCTTTTGATGGAGTTTTATTAAATTATTTTTTGTCTAAATAGGAGTGTATTTCTTGTTCAATTTTTTTAATTGCATCTTTGATCCTTATGGACAAAGAATCATCTTCTTCTAAAGATACCCAAATATCTTGTTCAATTTTTTCTTTAAAATTGCGATCTGACTCAAAAGTTACATTTCCAGAGTACTTGTTCCTTATATATGCTTCAAAAGATATATTTAACTGCCTGTAACAAATTCTTAATTCTTGAGTATATTCTTTTATTTTACTTCCCCATAATGCTTCTGCTTCCAACGCACGTATATCAAAATCCTGCGTGGCATCAAATACTTGCTTCATTCTATTGGAATATATAAAAGCGTAGGCATCACCTTCTTTTTCAGAATTCTTATTGAAAGAATCATAACCTTTTGGAAATTCATGAGCGGGGATAAAAGGAGAACGAGCATATTTTAATTCATCCCTCACTTTATAAGTCGCCTTGATAAGTGCATGGGCTGTATCAAAATCTATTTTACCTCTTAGTTCTTTTTTCCATTTATTCAGTCCAGTATAAGCAACCCATGCTGTAATACCAGCAGCTATTGATAGTGTGATATCTTTAACAATTCCAATATATACACCAATATCCATGAACTATCCTTTTTAATTATAATAATACTATTTTAACTAGCTTTACATATAAATAAAACATTTCGATGATTCTTTGCTACAATAACTAAAACAAGGAGGCCTTATGACAAAATTTTTACTACTTTGCCTTTCAGCCTTTTATCTTTACGCTGCGTCTTCGAGTGAGACGCTCTTTAACGGTAACTGTGTTACGTGTCACACACCCAGCGATGCAGCCGCGGCACCAACGTCAGTAGAGATGCAAAAGACCTACAAAAAAGCTTTTGCGACCAAAGAGAAGTTTGTGGAGTTTATGGCAACGTGGGTGGGAAAACCAGACGCTAAAACAGCACTTATGCCTGAAGCCGTTACAAAGTATGGGGTGATGCCTGAACTTGGTTTGGATCAAGCAACGCTTAAAGAGATCGCTTCGTTCCTCTACGATGCGCCACTGGGCAAATGAAACACTACATCCTCTTCTACAGCTGTCTTATAGAAGCTTCTGTGGAAGAGGTGTGTGCCTTTCATACCGACACACAGAACCTTCCACTTATTACGCCACCTTCTATTGATGTAAAGATCGTTTCACAGGGCAATAATACTGTCGTGCTCGACATCAAAAAGTTTGGGATTACGACACGTTGGGAAATGGCACTGGAAATTAACTGCCCTCAAAGCATTGTCGATGTGATGATCAAAGGTCCTTTTGCCTCTTTTCGGCATGAAAGACACTTTAGAGCGGAAGGTGAAAATTGCACACGCATGGAAGAGACGATCACCCTAGCACCACCGATTTTCTTCTTTCAATCCCTCATTTTTAAATTCATCAAAAAAGATATGGACGCAATGTTTGCCTACCGTCATCAGATGACACAAGCGCATTTTCGTTTTGAGAATGAAGCTAAAAAGCTCTAACTACTTCGCCTCACTTCTTTTTACATGTAAAGATTTTTCAACCTCAATGACGACGTAAACGATGAAGCTAGAACCTAACGTGATCGCCCACTCCACTGCCCCTAAAGGCGCGCTTTTAAAGAGCTGATTCATAAAGGGTGCATAGACGAAAAGAAGTTGTAAAGTAGTGACTAGAACAGTACCGCCAAGCAATAAAGGGTTGCTAAAAAAGCCTATTTGAAACATTGAGTAGCGCAAAGAGCGGCAATTAAAAAGATAAAACATCTCACCAAAAACAAAGATGTTAACCACCAAAGTCCGTGCTACCTCTTCGCTCATCCCTAAGGCTTGAACATAGAAGAATGCGCTAAAGGCACTCAGTGCCAACAAAATGCCAACGAGTGCCACTTTAAATAAAAGCCGTCCCGTTAGGATAGGCTCTGCTGAGTTGCGAGGAGCGCGCTCCATGATGTTTTTCTCTTTAGGCTCGTAAGCGAGCATGATGCCGAGCACGCTGTCCGTTACCATGTTGATCCAAAGTATCTGCAAAGGAAGTATCGGCAGTGTAATGCCTGCAAGAATGGCAAAGATAACCGCAAGACCTTCGCCCATATTGGAAGGGAGTATCCACGTGATGAACTTGATGATGTTGTCATACACCACACGCCCTTTTTCAATGGCATCTTCAAGTGTGGTAAAGTTATCATCGGTGAGAATCATATCGGCGGACTCTTTGGCAACCTCGGTTCCTGCAATGCCCATCGCTATGCCGATGTTGGCTTGACGAAGTGCTGGTGCGTCATTGACCCCATCGCCTGTCATCGCAACAACATGAGAGAGTGACTGAAGCACTTTAACAAGCCGTAGTTTTTGTTCAGGCGCAATGCGCGCAAAAACACTTACGCGCTCTATCAATGAGGCAAGCTCACTATCACTCAATGCTTCAAGTTCTTTACCTGTCAAAACAGCGGTTTTATCATCGGTTTTCAGCCCAATAGAATGCGCAATAGAAAGTGCCGTCATACGGTGATCTCCCGTAATCATCTTAACCGCAATGCCCGCATGGTAACAACTTTGAATCGCTTTGATAACACCGATCCGCGGTGGGTCTATCATTCCTTGTAAGCCTAAAAAGATCAACCCCTTTTGAAAATGATGATGCCCTAAGGTATCAATCTTTTCTTGGAGATACACTTTGGCAAAGGCTAAAACACGAAGTCCTTGGCTTGCCATCGCTTCAGCAGAAGCTTCTATTTTAGCTCTATCTATGGACACGAAAGAGCCTTGTTCGTCCATATAAAGGTCGCATCGCTCAACGATTCTTTCCACTGAGCCTTTAAGATAAGCAAGGTTCGATTCCTCCCCAATGATGCGGTAACCTGACGCCATGTACTGATGTTCTGACTCAAAAGAGAGCGTATCAACGTGTTCAAAATCTTGAAGCAAGAGCTCTTCTCTAAGACCCGCTTTCTTAGCCGAGACGATGAGTGCACCCTCCGTTGGGTCACCCTCAATGGCATAAACACCCTCCACTTTGACATGACGTGCAGTATTACACAGCACACCAGCAACCAACGTCTCATAAAGCGCAGTTCCTTTTGTGGGAATCATCGGCACTTTTGCCTCAAATATCTCCCCTTTAGGATCATACCCATTACCACTGAGGAGGTACGTTTTACCTGCTGCCATCATTTCGGTAACGGTCATAGCATTTTGCGTGAGTGTGCCTGTTTTATCCGTGCAGATGACGGTGGTACTTCCCAGTGTTTCAACTGCAGGGAGCTTTCGGATAATGGCATTTTTGCTCGCCATTTTCACAACGCCAATCGCTAAAATAATGGTCATCGCCGCAGGCAATCCCTCAGGAATGACACCCACCGCCATAGCGACCGAAGCCATAAAGGTTATGACAAGCTCTTCGCCACGCATCACACCGATGATAAACGTCACGCCTGCCATGCCTAAAATACCGTACAAAAGGCGTTTTGAGAAAAAAGCCAACTTTTGCGTTAACGGCGTTTGAAGCACATCGGCATTGGAGATCATCGTATTGATTTTGCCAAGCTCGCTCTCATCGCCCACACTGACTACCACGCCAATGCCTTGCCCGTAGGTCACAAGGGTGGAAGAAAAAAGCATATTTGTCTGATCTGCCAAAGCGGTATCTGCACTTTGCACTCCCACAAGCTTCTCCACTGAAATGGATTCGCCTGTGAGCAAAGACTCATCAATTTTAAGCTCTTTGGCGTGTAAAAGTTTTATGTCAGCGGGGATTTTATCGCCCGAGTAGAGCAGTACGATGTCCCCAACAACGATGTGTGAAGACTCCAACAGAAGTTTCTCTCCGCTTCGCAGTACCATCACACTGCTGTGACTCAGTTTTGAAAGTGCTTCGATGGCTTTGATGGCTTTGTTTTCTTGCCAAAAACCGATGATGGCATTGATGATAACGACGGCTAAGATAACCCATGTATCCATCCACTCTTCCATAAGCGCCATAATGAGACAGGCTAAAAGAAGGATGTAAACAAGGGGTTGGTGAAACTGAAGTAAAAAGAGTTTTAACAGCGATTCTTTATCTTTTTGACTTAGAACATTTGCACCATACTGTGTACGTCTAGTGCCTATTTCATCGGCATTTAAGCCTTTATGTTCGTTTACATGTAAAGCATCTAAAACCTCTTGCGATGTTTTAGTATGCCAGTTTACATGTTCTTGATGCATCTGTTTTTGGCTTATTCGATGTAGTAGCTGTTTTTGATGAGTTCGTAGTTTTTACATCCGACCTCTTCACCAAGCTCACATGCTCGCTTAAAAAGTTTGACGGCTCGCTCTTCTCTTTGTGCAACACCTTGACCCGTGTAATACATACTTCCTAAACGCACGCAGTCCTGCGCACCTCCTGCATCACAACTGTTTTGGTAATAGACGACTGCATATTCATAGTTGCCATCTTGTTCATATAAAAGACCCAAATGGGAGCAACTACTTTGGAGTCCTCCACTACACGCACGGTCATAATAATCGACTGCTTTTTGCATGTTTTCACTGCCACCTTTGCCATTTTCATAAAACATCGCTAAACTCTCGCAAGCGGAAGCATCGCCGTTAACACAGGCTCGCTCGTACAACTCAGCCGCTTTAGCATAGTTCGTCCCTGCATGTCCGTTTTCGTACATATACCCAAGACTTGAACATCCCTTCGCAACGCCTAATGTACACGACTGGTTGTAAAGCTCTTTGGCTTTGCTAAAACTTTGCCTCACACCATCGCCCACATGGTACATAGCACCTAACTCTAAACATGCCACACCATTGTTGTGATCGCACTCATTTTGAAGCTCACTCTCACGTGCAAAATCCAATGCAAACAGCGCAGTAGTTGCGAATAGTGCCACGATTAAAAAGAGTTTGTTCATACTCTTCTCCTTGCCTTCATTTTGATTATTATATTACAATACTCTCATGAAGACGACAAAAACAACGATGACAGGCTATAAGGAAGCACCTTTTGTGCAAATTCGCCAAACCTTGCAAAGTGAACGAGCCTACGAGTCGCATGCTCACCCTACCCTTTCCATCGGCTTTATGATGGAAGGAAAGACCTGTTTTCAAACGCCTCAAGGTGCATTTTTTTTAGAACAAGGCGCTCTTGCCATCATCCCGCCACACACGCAACATTCGTGCAATCCTATCAAAGAGAGCAAACGCAGTTACGTTATGGTATATCTTGATGCTGACTTTTGCGCACGTATTCAAGCACGGCATTTTAAAGAAGCGAGCACGCTTTTGCCACTCACATCACCCTTGATTTTTCACAAAGAGTTATTTGAAGCATTTACGCATATTATCAAGGCATTTATAAAAGAGTATTCACCTTTACATGTAAAGGCATTGGAATCGTGGTTGGAAACATTTTTTTGGCTCTATACGAAACGTTGCGTCATCAAAGAAACAGAGGAAACGCTTCACAATGTGGCGCGCTTTTTGGAAAGTCGCATCGATGAGACGCTCAGTCTGAGCGATCTTGCCAAACGCTTTGGACTCAACTCATTTGTACTCGCACGCCATTTCAAACAAGCCTATGGTTGCACACCCAAACACTACGCGCTGGATCTACGCATCGACCACGCGAAAAAATTGCTCCAAGTTGGTACCTCGCTTGCCTTATGTGCTCAATACTGCGGTTTTGTAGACCAAAGCCACTTCCACCGCTTTTTTAAGCGCCACACTGCTCTCACGCCCAAAGAGTACCAAGTCAATTTTGTACAATAACTTTTTTTCCATTTCCTTTATGCTTCCATGCAAAAAGGAGTTACATGTTTGGCTTAGAGTTTTTTACCCTCACGTCCATCTACTTTTTAGCACTTCTCAGCCCTGGTCAAGACTTTTTTCTTATCATCAAGCACGCCTTAACACATGGGTATCAAAAAGCGTGGTGGAGTTGTTTAGGCATTGCCAGCGGAAACGCGCTTTACATCATTTTGGCATACATGGGACATGAATATTTGAGCCACTATCCACTAATCGTTTCTTTCATCGAAATGGGTGGAGCACTTTTTTTACTTTACCTTGGTTTTTTACTGCTTTTTGCACCCAAACCGCATCTTGAAAATGCTTTACATGTAAAAAGCAAAATGGCGTTTAAACTCTTTGTTCAAGGACTTTTATCGGCGCTGCTCAATCCTAAAAATATTCTCTTTTACTTCTCGCTTCTTTTTACGATCATCAAGCCTGAAACTGTTTTACATGTAAAGATTTTTTACGCCATGTGGATGGTAGGAATGTTGCTGGTATGGGATATGGTTGTGGCACTTATTTTTGGCAACAAAAGAGCGTTAAGACTTTTTCCTTATCTTTTCGTTGTGCAAAAAGTTGTAGGAATAGGTCTCATTGGTTTTAGTTTCAAGCTTGCCCTAGCTTGGTTTCAGTAACGCCAAATAAGTTTTGAAGTATCAAAGCCTAGTGCTGTAGCCAAATGAAGAATATGGTCGATGTCGTCTTGTGCCATTTCACCAGTGCGAGAGAGTATCCAAAAGTACTCTTGACTTGGCTCACTGATCACGGCATAACGGTAATCTTCGGCTAAATCTATAATCCAATAGTTACCGTAAAATGGCCAAAAGAAGCTTACTTTGAGTTTGGCATTGCTTTTTTCATCGACAATGTAAGCACGTCCATTTGCCTCTTTGGTACGGTTTTCAGCTTGAAGACGGCACCGGTTAACAACGCCGATCATTCCATCTTCACGCAAGGTGTAAAACGCTTCAACGTCACTGCAACCGCGCTCAAAACGATGATCAAACCGTGCTATTTCGTACCAACGCCCAAGATAACGCGTTAAATCTACGGATGAAACCGTTGGAAGCTCTGTAGCATAACCCAAAAGTGCGCTCAAACAGAGTAAAATCCATTTTTTCATTTTCTTCCTTGCCTAAAAACAGTGTGGTTCCATTGTAATGAAAAAGGATTAAAAAGTTTACATGTAAAGTAATTAGCTTTTACTTTTTAAAAACATTGCAAGTTCTGAGTCTATGTTGCGAATATGCAAATCAAGGCGTTCCCCAACACCATTTTTGATGTAGTTTTTGGCAAACAGCGTATTGCCTTGCATCGCCATTGCTAAAAACTGGCTCATCTCTCCCAGAATTTTTTGATGCTCTTCAAAATGTTCCATGAAACCTTGAAAGTTAAGCTCTTTCATGATGCGTTCTTCATTGGCAAAATGCTCTTTGGTGTGGTGGATGAGTGCGCTAAAGGAGTCTGTGAAATGGGTGTAGTCAAAAGAGCTGAGCAGCTCGTCACACTCGGTATGGTATGCGTCAAGTTCGGGGCAGTTCAGGTTGAGCATCGTTCACTCCTTTTTGGAACAGTATAACTTGTTTCGCCAAAAAGGAGTGGTAAGGTCATGCTTACTTTTTGAGCTTTCCACCTTTGCCGAAAGGTTTGAAAAAGACCACCAAGAAAGGCGAGAAAAGAAGGTCTGAGACAATAGCCGTCACCAAAACGATGACCGTTAAAAGTCCAAAAATCAGTGTTGGAATAAAGTTGGACGTTACCATGACCAAGAAGCCTACAATGGTTGCAAGCGAGTAGTAGAACATACCAAAAGCAATCGTACCATGCGCCCTGTGCATCGAAGCGATGTAATCTCCATCGATTTTCAGCTCTTCACGGAACCGGTAATAGTAGTGAATCGTATTGTCAACCGTAATACCAAGTGCGATAGAAGCGATCGTAATGCTCATCATATCAAGTGGAATGTTTGCAAAACCCATAATACCGAAGATGACGCTAATCGGAACCATGTTAACTGTCATCGCAAGAATGGCAATTTTAAGCGAACGGAATAAAAAGAGGAACATACCGCCCAAAGAGAGTACCGCAAGCCCAAGCGTCGAAATTTGCGATGAAAAAAGAGACTGGAGCATGTTGTTGTAAAGCACCATCATTCCTACCAGTCTATAGTTTTGTGGTTCAAGCCCCACTTCGCTCTCTAACCCTTTTTGAATGGTTTGAAGCAGTTCATTGCGTCTTAACTCTTTGTTCGAATCCACCACTCTAATCACAAAACGTGCTTCATCGTGCTCGATATTGACATACGGAGAAATCAAAATCTTTTTATACTCAGGCGAAAGTTCATTATACATCAGTGCTAATTCAAAGTTGTCAAAATCTTTTCCATCTTTGATGATACGACCAACTTTTGAGAGTGTTCCTAAAGAAGAGACGTTGCCCACTTCTGGTAGCGATTTAAGATAATCATGCACTTTGAGAATGGTCTGCATTTTTTGCTCGGTAAACCAATACTTCGCGTCGCTGTTCATTTCATCAAATTCATTTTCAAAACCATCTAAGGCAGGCGTAGTTGTTTCACTTTTTGCCTCGACTGGTGCGGCTTTAGGGAATTTAACAACAATCTCCAAAGGTGTTGTCCCACCAAGGTTATTGTCGATCTTTTTCATACCCTTATAAATTTCCGTACTTTGTTTAAAATAGTTGATAAAACTGTTCTCAACAACTAACTGTGAAGCACCTAAAATACTAAAGATTGCAAGAGAGACAACCACCCCAATAATGAGTTTACCATGGTGTTCAACGATTGTAGCAAAACTTTCATTGAGCGTAAAAGCCTTGTCAAACACTAAAATAGGTGCCTCTTTTTTAAAAAGCATCATCATCGCAGGGAAAAGAGTGTACGTTACCAGTAAAGAGATGGTAACACCGATGTTCATCATATTACCCAAATCAATAATTGGCAAGATATCACAGGTCATCAATGAACCAAATCCTGCAACAGAGGTTAAAATAACAAAAACTGAAGGAATGCTCATACGTTCAAATACAATTTCCAAAAGCTCTCGTTGTGAGACATCAGGGAAAAGGGTGTACTCTTCACGGTAACACACGATGAGATGTATGACCAAAGAGAGTGTCGTAATAAGCTGCATCGCGACATAGTTGGATGAAATAACCGTCACTTCGAGACCCAAAAGCGCATTGATACCTGTCGTAATGATAACCGCACTGATCGAAACAACGATTGGCAAGACCACAAAACGAATTTGCCTAAAAATAATCCATAAAATCACAACCATGATGACCAAAATTGCAACACCATAAATCTCAATGTCATTTTTAACAAAACTGATCATATCATCAGCCGCCATCATCACGCCACCTAAAAAGAGTTCACCTTCATTTTTATAAGGTTGCATAGCCGTTCTGACATTGTTGATGAGTTGATGTGTCTCGTCACGGGTGCTATCACGATACGCTTTAAACTCTTTTCTTGCCATATCGTATTGGAGTTTTTCTTCTTTACTCAGCTCTCGTTCTTGTTTTAAAAGAATGTATTGATTCCGAGCGCTCAAGAGTTCCGTGTATTTTGCGTCATCTTTGAGATTAACGACAATGGCCGTTGTTTTAAAATCACCACTGACAAGATTTTTTGAATACAAAGGGCTGGTGGTAAGTTCTTGTTGCACCAGTGATTTGTCAACACCTGCTGACTCTAGTGTTTGAACATTGCCTATCACCTCTTTAATAGGTTTAGGAGGACTTTGCAAAAGAGGAACATCTAAAATGGAAGTGATGCTCTCCACGCCGTTGATTTTAAGTAAAGATTCTTTGAGATTTCGAATGGTTGAAAGTGTAGCATCGGAGAGTAAGTCTGCTTTTGGGCTAAAAGAGATCACTAAATAATCAGGACTAATGTAGCGTCCATGTACTTCACGTGTGAGTTTTAAATCTTGGTCATTCTCCAACAAAAGTGTCTCAGCAGAAGCATCAATACTCAAATACTGTGCAAAATAGCCAAAAATGCCCGTTATAATCGTTACAGCAACGATCACTGCTTTAAAATGTTTGGTAATAAAATGGGTATACAGTTTTAACATTATGACTCAACTTTCGTTCAAAGATTTAGAGTATCTATAAAAACAACTCATTTTGAGATAATTATAAGGGGAAGTTAGGTTGTGGCGGACAGAGAGAGATTTGAACTCTCGGTCAGGTTACCCCGACGCATCCTTAGCAGGGATGTGGTTTCAGCCGCTCACCCATCTGTCCATTAAAAAGTAGAACGAAAGTATAGCAAAAGTAACTAATAAACGGCTTAAGAGCTTTCTCCTAAGCCGTTTATCGGTTAGATATACGCAGCATCATGCGATTTTAAAAGCTTTTCAAGCAGTTTTTGAAGCTTTTGCACACTGGCTTGATCTGTTTTTTTCGCCTCTTCAATCTTATCTTTAAGCATCACTACGAGCTTAACACCTTCTATAAAATGCATTGGGTACTCCTTTAGATCAGAAATATAATCTAAAAAAGCAAAATTTATTCCCCTGAAGGTATTGCACTGATTGGTTCAGGTTGAGGATGTTTAATGACGCCCTCATAAAAAACCGTACAATTTTCATCATTTTGTTTTGGAGTATTTGGGACTATTGCTTTTGACTTTGTTGAAAATGAAAGCACAACATTACTCAACGTTGTAATGGTTGAATCATCTACTTTTAACGAAGGATTCAAAAAGGTCCCACTAAATTTCTGCTCAAGAGTAGCACACCCTTTTGGGTTTAAAAGTGCTGTTTTAACATTGACCAACTTTTCATCAACAATATTTACAATACCCTTCATAGCAATTCTATTTTGAGCTGTACTCAGAGCAACATCCGTAAAATGAATTTCAGAATACCCCATATCCAGCTTTGTATTTGCTTCTTTAATGAGTGTTGTGCCACCTTTAAAAGCATTAATACCTGAAATTAAACTACCAAAATTGAAAGCGTGTGCATTTTGTTGTGCTGGATCAAGCAAGGAGGCAATTTTATCAAGATCATACCCCTTGAGTACTATCTCCTCTCCAAAAAGCTGTACAAAGCCATGGAGGGTACTTTTATCGCCTGCAAAGAATGAAAGTTTGAATTCGCCATTTGCATTGCCTTCAAGAAGGTCTTTATTCCAAAGTTCTTTGGAAAGGCTCGCTAGTTTTAAGCCTACAATTTTACTTTTTAGCGATATTTTTGGTTGTTTCCCACTCAGATCAAATTTACTACTTCCAAGAACGGGTGTATCAAAAAGAGTGTATTGAAGATTTTCACTGATCGCAATACCATCTTTCATTTCAAACGGCATCGAGATATCTCTTAGAGCATATTCACCGTAAGAAATTTTATCAATATGGGCATCTGCACTAAAAGCAAAACCTTGGAACTTCTGCTTTGAAAGATCACGACCGATATTATACGTATCAAGATTGATCTTCTCAAAAGTCAATTTATTGGTAGTACTATTGGTTTCGTTGTACGTTACATTTGCATTGCTAAACTTTATTTTTTTAACATCTTCAAACCATGTAACGTTACAATCTCTTTTTTCAACAGTAGCATTGCTCTCTTTACTTTTTTTATCGGCTATTTTTTGTTTCAAAGGAGCTAATTCATAATTGAACTTGCCCTCTTTGGATTTTTCGACCATAAGCGTAAGATTATCAACGCTCACATCTCTCACCTTAATCTCTTTTTTAAGAAGAGAGGCAACATTTAAAGCGACATCAAAGCTTCCAAGTTTTGCAAAAGGAGTTTCAGAACGATAGGATGGATTGGTAATTTCAATATCAGAAATACTCACACCCACAGGAGAAAGAGAAAGTGTTATATCACCACGGATGATAATCTCGTACCCTGTACTCTCTTTGAGTGCTTTATGAATGCGCGGCTTATATTCATTAAAATCAATAACTTTAATGAGTAAGAAAAATGTAACGATGATAAAGGCACACACTAACAAAACACTCAGCAATATCTTCCGAAACATTTTTCCCTCTCAGTCCCTAAATATTTTCAATAATTTTTTTGACGACTCCCAGTGGATCAGCACTATGATAAATGGGTCGTCCAACAACAATAAAATCAGATTTTTGTAATTTTGCTGTCTCTAAATCAGCCACACGTTCTTGGTCATTACTACTCTCGCCAAAAGGACGAATACCAGGAGTCAGTGTTAAAAAGGAAGACGCGGTATGTGCTTTAATATCTAAACTCTCATAAACAGAACAAACAACACCATGTAACCCACTCGCATGAGCATCTTTGGCAAAGTCTACTGCTTTTTGAGCAATAGAAGTATGGTAGATCGCTTCAAAAGAAGCGTTGTCAAAACTGGTGAGGGCGGTAACCGCTAAAACAATCGGTGGATTGGCATATGTATTGACACGATCCATGACCATACGCATTGCTTTAATGCCACTGGAAGCGTGAATATTGAACATATCCACCCCTAAGCTTACCATCGATTCAGCGGCATCTGCCATCGTGTTGGGAATGTCATGAATTTTGAGATCTAAAAAGATTTTGAAATTGGGGTTGATCGACTTCATCTCACGCAAAAGCGATTCTCCATCTCGGATGAAAGAGCGAAGTCCTACTTTAAGCCAGACATCCTCGCTTTTAAGCTTTTGAATCAGCGCTAAATTTTCACTTTTGCTTGGCAGATCAAGAGCAACACAGAGCTTCATCTATTTTGTTTCTCCATCTTTACAAATCGCATCAAGAACACCATTGATAAACTTAGGGCTTGTTTCGTTACACAGCTTCTTTGCAAGCTCAATTGCTTCGTTGATAACCACTGCATTATCGAGTTCTGAATATAAAATCTCATAACCACCCAGTCTTAAAATAGCACGCTCAAGCATACCAATTTCACTAAGGTTCCACTCTTTAAGATGAAGATTGATCGCCTCATCAATAATGGTTAAATGCTCTTTTACACCGCGGTAAAGTCCAAGGGCAAACTCTTTTTGTTGATTACGAATTTTTTTCTCTTCAAAAAGCTCGTCAATAAATTTTTCAATACCTGCATTACCAATATCTTCTGCGTACAAAAGGGTGATAATGCTCTCTCTTGCTTGATGTCGTGTTGCCAAAGCGTTTCCTTATAGATGTTTGTAAAGACTAATGAGTTCGATTAACCCTGTCATTGATTCAAAGCCTTTATTGCCGGCTTTACTTCCTGCACGCTCAATCGCTTGCTCAATATTATCGGTAGTCAAAACACCAAAAGTAACTGGTTTTTGATATTTAAGGGCTGTGTTTGCAACACCTTTGGTTGCTTCTGCTGCAACGTAGTCAAAATGAGGTGTACTTCCACGAATAATCGCACCGACACAACAAACAGCGTCATATTTGCCACTGCTTAGAATTTTATCGAGTGCTAAAGGGATTTCATACGCACCTGGCACTAAGATAAGATCAAGATTTTTTTCATCGCCACCATGACGAATAAACGCATCTTTCGCACCTTCTACCAAACGATCCGTAATAATATGGTTAAATCGGCTATTAATAATTGCTACTTTTTCTTTACCAGTAAGAGCGAGTTTTCCTTCGATAATATTCATAATTTTCCTTTTTTACTTTTCCTTATAATACACTATTTTTCGTTACACTTTGATTAGAAGCGATTCATGGACTATTTAAAAATGCCCAGTGGCTTACCAATCGGTAAAAATGACTTTCCAAAATGTTTGTTAAGAAGGATGGCTCCTGAGCCGTACAAGGAAAGAAGTGCGATGCCTAATTCTGCATACGCGGCTAATGTATGAGCGCTATGAAACCAGCCAAAAACATCTCCAACAAGTCCCAAAAAGAGAAGGTCAATCAGAACAAAAATCGCAAGTAAAACCTTGTTTGTTTCTACCGCACCAATGGTCATAAAAAGCGTGAAAATGAGATACCCAATGAATGCAAAACCAAGCTGTTTGCCATCGGCTTGTGAGAGAAGAACGTCACCCAAAAGACCCATCTTAATCATCCAAGAAAACGCCACGCCAAACCAAAAAAACGCATACGCACCAAAGGCAGTTGCTCCAAACGTATTATTGTGTTTAAAGTCAAAAAAACAGGCAATAAGCTGAACAAACGCTCCCAAAAAAATAGCCCAAGGCAAGATGAGAGAAAGACCTACTGTCAGACCCAACTTTTGGGATGAAGCGACAAGTGTCACCATAGCCAAACCAAAAAGCCCTAATGGCGTTGGGTCAGCAACAATATTTTTAATGTGTTGAACTTCTTGCGTCACGATACACTCTCCCTTATAAAAAACTAAAGAGAGAATTGTAATCTAACGTTCTAATAATCGTGTGACAATTTACTTTTTCTTCCACACGCTTACATGTAAAGATTTAACCACTTCTTTTCGAGCACTTTCATGGATACTCAAACGCATTTCCACAGGCTTTACATGTAAATCAAAGAAAGGCGATAAATGCTCATTTAACGCATCAAATGTACTGTATTTTTCGCCATTTTTCTTAATGCCGCCGAGCCATTTAGCACGAGGCGTTTTGACTTCATCCCAGTCATAGGCACTTGCGATGACTAAAAATCCTTGAGGATTTAAACGCTCTTTGATCTTCTCTAAAAAGAGTGCCGGATCGTACAATGTATCGAGCACATCGTTGGCTAAAATAAGGTCGTATCCATCAAAATAAGGCTTCATATTGTGAGGATCAGCCTGCCAAAATTCGACTTTTTGGCGGCTTGGATCAATTTCAAAATCGCTCAAATTTTTCTCGATAAAAAGTGCCAACTCGCCCTCTTCTTTAAGGGCATATTTGAGCTTACCACTCTCTTTAAAATTGGTCGCCAGTCTGACAACGCGCGCGGTGAATTCAATGCCATGAACCATTGCAAAATGACGTGCAAGCGAAAATGTCCCTCGCCCTACCCCACAACCAATTTCAAGTGCTTTGTTTTTTGTACCACCCAGAGCGATACAAAACTCAGCCATTGTTTCATAGTAGTTGTTCTCTTTTTTACCAAAGTGTGCATCACAAATTTTAGCAAGTGCAAAATCTGTCTCATAAAAAACCGAGTTGGTTTCTACAGGCTCGTCTGACTCGATATAGCGAAACCCTGCATGTTGGTAAAAATGACGACGAAATGCGTAACGAGAAGCTCTTATAATCTCATTGCCCGTGCTAATCCACGAACCCCCTTTGATGATGTTATGTCTGTCATCAAACGTTGGGACTGAAAAATCATCGTACAGCGGATGAACAGCGAAGCCATCAAACCCATTCATCGGCGTTTCACTCCACTGCCACACATTGCCGATAACATCGTAAAAATCGCCAAAAGCAAAGGTATCTACAGGCACGGAAGAGGCAAAATATTCTAGGTTAATATTGGCAGGTGCTTTATCCCAAAAAGGCTCTTCAACTTTTACATGTAAATCACGTAAAACATACCACTCTTCTTCACTGGGGAGGCGAATCGATTTACCCGTTTTCTTACTTTTCCAGTTGCAAAATGCTTTGGCTTCAAGGTAATTAATCTCAACAGGCCAACTCCATGGCATGGCTATCTCTTCAGCCATTAGGCGAAGTTTATAGCTTGAGCCATCTTTGCGCCAAAACAGAGGCATCGTGGCATTTTTGTACTGTTTCCATTTCCAACCCTCTTCATTCCAGAAAGCTTCATTTTCATAACCAGCATCTTCCATAAAGCCCAAAAACTCGGCGTTAGAAACAAGGTATTTGGACGCTTTGAAGTCTTTGACCTCTTTTACATGTAAACCGTATTCGTTATCCCAACCGTACAGCGCATCGTCTTTTTTCTTTTCCAAACGAAGCGTGCTTCCTTTTACATGCAATAATTGATTTTCCACAACAGGAGTATCGAGAGGGCAGACTTTCCAAAAATCGCTCGGCTTCACGCGCTCAAGTGGCAATTGGCGAATCAGAACAGAGGAAGTTTCAAGATGAATGCGCTCATGCTCAATGCCCATCATAATCGCCCAAAAAGGGCTCTCCCATGAAATGGGCATTGTAAGAGGTAAGGTATCAATGAGATCTAAGATTTTCGTTTTAACAGCGTCACGATAAACACGAATTTCAGCAATTCTAGGCCATTTATAATGAGATTGATTCAAATCGTCCCAACTCATTTCATCCACACCAATCGCAAAAATAGACTCGAATGTCGGATTGATGCGCTTATCAATCAACTTGGCAAGAACCAGTTTATTGATAAAAAAGGTCGCCGTATGACCAAAATAAAAGACAAGCGGATGACGTAGAGGATCTGCCGTGAGGTAGTAACTCTCTTCGTCCTTCATCAGCTCAAAGAGCTTCTCATACACCGTGTAAGTTTTTAGAAAATACTCTCTGATCTCCGCTCTTTTTTGCTCCGCTGTTCCCACGTTGAGAAGAATGTTGCGTGTTGGGATAAGTTGCATCTTATGCCTTTAAACTGTCTTGAATCGCTTTAATATCTTTGATTGCTAAGCCTAAATCTTCTAAGTCAAGCATATTTGGGCCATCGCAAAGTGCTTCGCATGGATTAAAATGGGTTTCAAAGAAGAAACCATCCACGCCTACAGCTGCTGCTGAGCGCGAAAGTGGACGTACAAATTCACGTTTTCCACCACTTTTACCACCCTCAGTTCCAGGCATTTGCACCGAATGTGTTGCATCAAAAACGACGGGTGCAAACTCACGCATGATGACAAAGCTACGTGCATCCACGACCAAATTACCGTATCCGAATGTACTGCCTCGCTCCGTCAACCATACGCCCGCTTTTTTAGCCGCTTCATGGCCCTCTTCTTTGACACCTCTGGTATCAAGTACTTTCTTGACCGAATAGCGCATATCAGCAGGATTTAAAAACTGCCCTTTTTTGATATTAACAACGCATTTTGTCTGTGCGGCTGCAACTAAAAGGTCGGTTTGACGACACAAAAAGGCTGGGATTTGAAGCACGTCAACCACTTCACCAACAGGTTTTGCTTGGGTGTAGTCGTGAATGTCAGTTAAAAGCTTATAACCAAACTGCGTTCTCACCTCATCCAAAAGCTTCAAACCCTCATCCATACCAGGACCTCTAAAACTATCGATACTGGTACGATTGGCTTTATCAAAACTGCTTTTAAAATAAAAATCTATTGTTTTATCTTCATGATAACTTACTAATTTCTCTGCAACCCTAAAGAGGCTGTCTCTACTTTCAATGACACATGGTCCAGCGATTAAAATCACTCTTTCTCCTTTGCTACGATAATTCCACTAAGAACGACTAAGAGTATACCAAATAGTCCAATAAAATCAGGTAAACCATCTCCTAATATTACGCCAATAATCAGTGAAAAGAAGATAATCGAATACCCAGCCGCACCTACAACACCCGCTCTGGTCGTGGCAAACGCTTTCGTCATATAGACCTGACCAATCGCACCCGAAAAGCCCATAAGAACAATATAAAGCCACTGAATACCTTGTGGCAGAATAAAATGCCCCAGCATAAAATCAAACATCGGTGTATGAAAAAACTCACTCAAAAGCATGAACAACGCAGGAAAAATCGTCCCTGTACAGACAAATGCTAATACGATAACCCTTGTATCATACACTTTGTTAAGCTCTCTTACACTCGTATAAGCTAACGCGGCGCCAAGACCACTAAAAAGACCAAAAAGATCGGTTTTGGAAAGCATTAAACCGTTTGGTTTCATGACCAAAACAATCCCTAAGAAGCCTATAAAAACAGCTAACCACGCTTTCCAGCTAATCTGCTCTTTCAAAAAGAAAAAAGCCAAAATAGCGGTAAAAATAGGAGCGGTTCGTGAAAAAGTAATGGCATCGGCAAGGGGAATATGGGCAATATTGTAGAAAAAAACTAACATGGAAGCGAAACCAATGAGGGCTCGAAAAAGCAACAACCAAGGCTTTCCACCCGCTTGTTTGATAGGAAGCTTGAAAATGCTTAGAGCAACAAAGAACATAGTAAGACCATTGCGAAAAAAGACAACTTCGACTGAATCCATATCTTGACTCAGCACCTTAGCAAAAGCCCCATCAAACGCAAAACTAAACGAGGAGATCAGCATAAACAAGACGCCCTTGTTAATACTGCCTATAAACTCTCTCACAATGACTCCATTCAACGCCGTAAATACGTAATCTTAATCAATTCTGTGTTAAAATCCGTTGATATTTTGAGCATGACTTGGAAGAACCGATGAATTTTCAGTCATGCTTAAACGACACGTTGAGTGCGATTGTTATTTTATTTACCTCAATCTTTTACCAAGACAACGTGTATTTACATGTAAAATAAAAAATTATACAAATCGTTTCCAAAAATGGAGCACAGTTTGCTTTCCCATCCCAGACGCCCTATGGAGAGAGTTTACCAAAATAACAGCAAACACAGAGTATAATCAACCTAATTATGCAATAAAGGTTACTATGAAAAAAATAGCAATTATCGGGCTACCCAATGTGGGTAAGAGCTCCCTTTTTAATCGCATCGCTAAACAGCGTATTGCGATTACTTCTGATTTTAGTGGAACTACCCGCGATATTAAAACGCACAAAGTCCATATCACCGAAAAACCGTGCCTTCTTTTAGATACTGGCGGACTTGACAAATCGACAGAACTCTTTGAAAATGTCCACACAATGTCAATGGAAGCTGCCAAAATAGCTGACATCATCGTTATGGTGGTCGATGGTAAAATGCGTCCAAGTGATGCAGAGAAGAAAATCTTTTACGCCCTTCAAGCACGTAAAAAGCCTATTGCTTTGGTCATCAATAAAATCGACAACGATAAAGAGATGGAACGCGCATGGGATTTTGACGAATTTGGAGCAGAACATGTCTTCCCAATATCTGTTTCACACAACCGAGGAGTAAGTGCTCTCTTAGAGTGGATCGGTGAGCTTCTTCCTGCTGTCGAAAGTGCTATAACACCTCCGCTTCCAAGTGACGAAGATGCGTTTGAAGATGAAGATGCTACTGAAGAAGACGTCTGGGACGATGACGATGAGTTTGCGGAAGAAGATGAAGAGATCATCCCTGAGGACGTTATCCCTGAAGTTGAAACCAATCAAATCAATGTTGCGATCATCGGACGTGTCAATGTTGGTAAAAGCTCCCTCCTTAACGCCCTTGTTGGCAAACAGCGAGCCGTTGTCAGCAGCGTGGCTGGAACAACCATCGATCCTGTGGATGAGAGCATCGAGTATGAAGATAAAGTCATCAACTTTGTCGATACTGCGGGACTTCGTCGCCGTGGTAAAATTGAAGGTATTGAGAAATTTGCCCTTATGCGTACCAAAGAGATGTTAGAGCGTGCCAATATCGCTTTGCTTGTTTTAGATACCAGTGAGCCATTCTTAGAGCTTGACGAGCGTATCGCAGGACTTGTGGAAGAGAACCATTTGGCATGTATTATCGTCCTTAACAAATGGGACAATCCACTGGCTGACTTTGAACAAATCACCGCAGAAGTGAGACACCGCTTTAAGTTTCTCTCCTATGCACCACTGATTACCGTTTCGGCTAAGAGTAAACAAAGAGTTGCTAAAATCAAAGATATGATCTTATCAGTCTATGCCAATTATTCACAGCATCTTCCAACACGTCAGCTCAATGAGATTATTAAAGAGGCGACCATTAGACATCAGATTCCAAGTGATCACTCTAAGATCGTTAAAATTTTCTTTGCAACTCAGTACCTTACCAAGCCTCCACGCATTGCGCTTGTCATGAACAAACCACGTTCATTACACTTTAGCTATAAACGCTACCTTGCAAACAAATTGCGTGAAAACTTCAATCTTGAAGGCTCACCAATTCTACTCTACCCACGCGCACGTGGAGAGAGAGACGAACAGGAAAATAACGGTGCTGAATCCTAAAAACAAAAATATCGTTTTTATCGGCTTTATGGGCGTTGGCAAAGGTACCATTGCAAGGGCCCTCATTCAAAAAACCAAACGCTTTGGTTTGGATACGGATGATCTCATTGAAAGTATGGAAAACCGAAAAATCAAAGCTATTTTTGAAGCAGACGGAGAAGCATACTTTCGTAAGCTAGAAAAGAAAACCGCTAAATGGCTTGAAAAAAATGTTAAAAATGCCATCATCTCAACCGGTGGTGGTTTTTTCAAAGTCGAGAATATGGACCAAATTGGAACGATTGTCTACCTTCGCTCCTCATTTGATGGCATCTTAAAACGCCTTCGGGAGCATGAAAATGCAGATCTAAAGCTTGCTAAACGTCCGCTGCTTACCGATGAAGCTAAAGCGCGCGCTTTATTTGAAGAGCGCTCTTCACTTTATGAAGCCAAAGCAGACATCATCATTGATGTTGAAGAGCGCAGTATCAACGATATCGTACGAGATTTAATTAGATTACTCAATTTAAAAGAGAAAAAAGATTAGGATAGATTTATGAGAGTATTAACAGGAATTCAACCCTCTGGTGCGCTTCACATAGGTAACTATTTTGGTGCCATTAAACAGATGATCGACCTTCAAGAGAAGAGCGATCTTTTTATCTTTATCGCAAATTACCACGCCCTCACCTCACTTAAAGACGGTGTTGCACTCAAAAACAACACGCTTGATGCAGCCATAAACTTTTTATCTTTAGGCATCGACCACACTAAAGTAACTTTCTGGGCACAATCGGATGTCAAAGAGGTTTTAGAGCTTTACTGGATACTCTCAGGCTATACGCCTATGGGTTTGCTAGAGCGAGCACACAGCTACAAAGACAAAGTGGCTAAAGGTATTGCTGCGAACCACTCTTTATTTTCTTATCCTGTTTTGATGGCAGCTGACATCTTGCTCTATGATTCTGAAATCATTCCTGTGGGAAAAGATCAGATTCAACACGTTGAAATTACGCGCGACATCGCCATTAAATTTAACAATGACTTTGGCGAAATTTTCAAAGTACCCGAATTCAAAGTGGATGAAAATGTTGCTACTGTGCCTGGACTTGATGGTGCGAAGATGAGTAAAAGCTATGGCAATACCATTGATATTTTCTGCACCGAAAAAGAGCTCAAAAAAGCAACCTCACGCATCGTAACCGACTCAACGCCTATGGAAGAGCCAAAAGACTATGCTACGTGTAATGTTTACGCACTGGCTAAACTCTTTTTGGAAAATGACGAAGTAGTTGCATTGCAAGCGCGCTACCAAAAAGGTGGCGAAGGATACGGGCACTTTAAAGCCTATCTTAACACGCTTATTTGGGACTATTTTGCTGAAGCACGTGCAAAAAGAGCGTATTACTTGGACCATAAAGACGAAGTCTTCGCTATTTTAGATGAAGGTGCGAGTAAAGCTCGTAAAATCGCAAGTGAGAAGATGCGCGTTATTCGTGATCTTGCTGGAATTTATCGCTAAGGGAAAGTATGTTAGATATTAAACTGATACAAAATGATTTTGAAAACGTGGCACAAAGTCTTCGCAAAAAAAAAGTGGATGAAGCAATTCTTGAAGAACTTCGTACTCTTTCATTAGAGCTCAAAAGTGCTCGCCTTGTTTTAGAACCACTCCAAGCAGAGCAGAACTCAAAAAGTAAACTCTTTGGTGCTTATGCAAAAGAAGGCAAAGATGTAGGCGCCCTTAAAGCAGAACTTTCTCTTAATAAAGAAAAAATTGCGGATGCAACAGAAGTCGTTCGAACTTTAGAAGAAAAACTAGAATCTCTCGCAACAGTCATTCCTAACATGCCTTCCCATCTTGTCCCTGATGGCGAAGATGAAAATGACAATGTGGAACTCAAACGTGTACTTGAACCCAAAACTTTCTCATTTACACCTAAAGAGCACTGGGATATTGACATCAAACAAAACTGGATCGACTTTGAGCGTGGCGTCAAACTTGCAAAGAGTCGCTTTAGTGTTTTAAAAAATGAAGCCGCGAAGTTAGAGCGAGCACTCATTAACTACATGCTTGATTTTAATACCAAACGAGGCTTCCAAGAGGTTGCCGTTCCTTACATTGTTAACCGTGAAACGCTTATGGGAACAGGTCAGCTTCCTAAATTTGAAGATGACCTTTTTAAAATTGATGGTGAAGACCTCTTTTTGATCCCAACAGCCGAAGTGCCTGTTACCAATTTATTTAGAGATGAAATTTTAACCAAAGAAGAACTCCCTCTTAAAATGACGGCTTATTCTGCCTGCTTTCGAAAAGAGGCAGGAAGTGCAGGACGTGACACACGCGGTATGATTCGCCAACACCAATTTGACAAGGTTGAGTTAGTTTGTATCACCACACCAGAGCAAAGTGAAGCTGTTTTTGAAGAGATGCTCACGTGTGCTTCTGATTTGCTGACTTCCCTTGGACTTCCACACCGTCACTTGATGCTTTGCGGAGGAGACCTTGGCTTTAGTGCCGCCAAAACCGTTGATCTTGAGGTCTGGCTTCCAGGGCAAAATAGATACCGCGAAATCAGTTCGGTTTCTAATACATTTGATTTCCAAGCAAGACGTGCCAAAATCCGTTTTAAAGATGAAGGTAAAAATCGTTTAGTTCACACGCTTAATGGCTCTTCTTTAGCAGTAGGTCGAACACTCATTGCCATTATGGAGAACTATCAACAAGAAGATGGCAGTATTGCTATTCCTGAAGTCTTGAAAAAGTACATGTAACATGGCAGAAGAAGAAGTAGTCATACTCGAAGCTGATCCCTCATCAGCGATCACCGTCATGGAAGAGGGATTTGCTCCGATAGAGGAAGAGAATGCTGATGAAACTGCAGCTTCCTCCGCTGCTCAAAGTGAAGAAAATGAACAAAAAGGCAAAGCTAAGAAAAAATTGCTTATTTTACTCATTCTTGGAGCCGTACTACTTCTTAGTATTATTATTGCACTTGTGGTTATCATCAAAAATAAAAATAAAACTCCTGAACCTGTTGCTATTGAAAAAACAGTCGAAAAACCTTTTATTAAAGAACAATTTTCACCTTCTAAAATAGATGGTATGATTAAAAAAGCACATCTTCTTTATGAACAAGGCAATAAAGATGATGCCCTTAAAATCTATGAAAAAATTGCTACGTTTAATGAAGCCATCTCTTACTATAACATTGGCGTGGCAAAACTCAAAGAACAGAATTTTCCTGATGCTTTAGAAGCGTTCAAAAAAGCAATCCAAAATAAAGAACATCGTACGATTAGTGCCATTAATGCTGCTGTGTGCGCGCTGGAAATGAAAGATGATAAACTTTTTAGCTACTACATAGACCTTGCCTTTGCCTATCTACCAGAAGAGAGCAATGCCCCTCTTTACTCATACTATGTAGGACTCGTGCATTACTA
Source organism: Sulfurospirillum arsenophilum NBRC 109478 (assembly GCF_000813345.1). Lineage (NCBI taxonomy): Bacteria > Pseudomonadati > Campylobacterota > Epsilonproteobacteria > Campylobacterales > Sulfurospirillaceae > Sulfurospirillum > Sulfurospirillum arsenophilum. The sequence goes on from NZ_BBQF01000005.1 coordinate 105,080, forward strand.
TAAAGATTTTTACCACGAAGCACTGAGTGCCATATCGCATCCTGTTACAGACTACTATAAAGAAGATCAAGATTATCTCGCTTCCAAAATATTAGCTTCACTCAATTATAATGACTATGCCCTCTCAACGCTTGAAAAAATTGAAAAAGAGAGTGATCATTTTACCGTTGGACTTCTACATGCTAAACTTGGAGAATTTCAAAAAGCTAAGGCATCACTGCTCAAAGCACTCCAAAATGACCACGAAAATGCAAAAATTAAAATGGCACTTGCCATGGTTGAAAATAAACTAGGCAATCTAGGCAATACGGCATTACTGATGAGCGAAGTTTACAAAGTACGTGACACGGATGCTAAGCCTATCTATAAAATGCGGGCTATTTTGAAACCTTCCCTTTTTGATGTTGACCAAGCTCAGGTTGAATTTGAAAAAGAGCTCTTTTTTGACAATGAAAATATCTATAGCCTCATCTTTTATTATGCTCCGTATAAAGTCTTTGATGCAAAACAAACCATTGACTATATCCGTAAAGGAAGTATGAATATCTTTATTGATGAGATTGGTCCAGCGCTTTCTTATTTAAAAGCCAGTTCTACCATTTCTAAAGTCAATATTGCGATTAGTAAAGGTATTAAAAAAGCGCTTGACTTTCATGTCTATGAAGCCAATGACATTTTCCTAAAAATGGTTGAAGAGTATAAAAATCACTCTATTTTGCACTATAATCTCGCTTTAACGTACGCACAAATGGGCGATTATGCGGCGGCTTATAAAAACTTTTCCAAAAGCTATCATCTCGATGGCAACAACTATCTGGCAGGTGTCTTTGCGCTTATGACGGGTAATTTGATTGGGAAAGACATCACAAAACTCTCAGAAGATGTCAGAGAGAGTATAAACAAAAATACAACATTAGAAAAAGACAATCTCTATGCTTCTTTAATTCACCTTACCGATGGAAACCACTTTTCACTCACACGCTGGATAGAAAAAGAGAAAGAAGATAGCCCCCTTAGCATTATGCTGAACATCATAGCGGCACAAAAGCTAGGCAATGAGCGTATTTATCGTTTAGGCACACAAAAGCTTCAAGCACTCCTTCCTAAAGACATCGTTGCCAATCTCATTGCTTTTAATGTTAAGCATCAAAAACAGAACATTAAAGCGTATGCCAAAGCCATTCAAATGGAATTCAACCGACTTCCTCTTGATTATGATGCCTTTTATTTTGGACCAAAAATCGTCAAAGAACAGTACATTAAACTCTTACAGATTGGTGGGCTTCTTCATCAAAAACGCGATAGTGTCAGGAAAAAAATGGAAGAAGAGCGTGTCGATATTCCTTCCATTATGCAAACACTCGCTTACATGGAGATCTACACCAACAATTTTGAAGAGGCTTTTACACTCTACAATAAACTCATCGATGACTATAATAAAAGAGATACACATACCATCTTTCTTGCCTCCGTTGCAGCCATTGGAGCTGGGCATAGTGAAAATGCCATTGCACTCTTAGAGCTGTCTAAATTAACGGACCCTAGTAATGTTGAAAGCAAATATGCCCTTGGATTGTTGTATCAAGAAGTAGGAAATTTTGAAGCGGCAAATGCGCAGTATCGAACGATTGGCAATATTGGTTTTATCTCACAATATTTTAGCTTTGCACTTATAAAATAAGTTTACATGTAAAGGTTTTTAGACCTTTACATGTAAAGATCAAAAAGAGTTAAAGGCCCTCTTCTTCGTTTGTTTTAATATTTCGAAGACTCTCTCTCATAGACATATAACTATTGAGCGCTCCAATATACGCTTTAGCCGTAGCAAGCATTGTATCAACGCTGAGTCCATGTCCCATAATCGCAGGCTTGCTCTCATCAAATACCACTTTTACAAGTACTCTTGCCATCGCATCTTTACCTTGAGAAACGGCATCCACCTTATAGTCTTTTAGCTCACCACTCACACCACATACACGGTCAATCACTTTAAAGATAGCATCCATAGTTCCATTACCAATCGCTGCATCGGTGATCTCTTTGCCATCATGTAAAATAGTCACAGCAGCACTTGGAACACCTCCTGGTGCACAATCAGAGAGCTGTAAACGTACCAAGTCAAATACTTGAGGAATCTTCGTGATCTCTTCTGCAACGAGGGCTCGTAAATCATCATCAAAAATCTCTTTTTTCTGATCTGCTAAAATTTTAAAACGATCAAATGCCTCATTAAGCTCTTCATCTTTTAACTCATACCCTAGTGTATTCAATTTGTCTTTAAAGGCATGGCGACCAGAGTGTTTACCAAGAACGATCGAGTTTTTATCAAGACCAATGTCTTTTGCGCTCATAATCTCATACGTTTCAGTATGTTTAAGAACACCATCTTGGTGGATGCCACTCTCATGAGAGAACGCATTTTTACCGACAATGGCTTTGTTTGGTTGAGGCTCAATTCCCGTAATAGAAGAGACTAATTTACTGGTTGGATAAATTTCTTTGATGTTAATGTTCGTATCGTAACCATTGAAATGATCTTTGCGGGTACGAAGAGCCATGACTATCTCTTCAAGTGCCGCATTACCAGCACGTTCACCCAAACCATTGATGGTACACTCCACTTGACGCGCACCGTTTTCAATACATGCCAAAGAGTTAGCCACAGCAAGACCTAAGTCATTATGGTTATGCACAGAGATAATCGCACGCTCACCCACAAAATCAGAAAGCGATTTGATAATTGCACCCATCTCCGTTGGTAAACGATACCCTACCGTATCGGGGATATTCAGCGTTGTGGCTCCTGCATTGATAACTGCGTCCAACACCTCTTTCATGAAGCTGACATCACTACGACCTGCATCTTCACAGCTAAACTCGACATCATCACAAAATGTTTTAGCGTATTGTACGGCTTCAACCGCTTTTTTAATGACTTGATCCGGTGTCATTTTGAGTTTGTACTGCATATGTATCTGACTTGTCGCAATAAACGTGTGAATACGGTTCAACTTTGCTTTTGAAACAGCTTCACCCGCTGCTTTAATATCGCGATCAAGGGCACGAGCAAGAGAGCAGATACGACTCTTCGTGACTGCTTCAGAAATGCGTGCTATGGCGTCAAAGTCTCCAGGGCTTGCCGCTGCGAAACCTGCTTCAATGACATCAACCCCTAATTTTTGAAGTTGCAATGCAATCTGAATCTTCTCTTCCGTATTCATAGACGCCCCAGGGCTTTGCTCTCCATCACGTAATGTGGTATCAAAAATTATAATTTTAGAGTTACTCATAGGTTATTCCTTAGTATGATTGTTAAAAAAATTAGAAAATAAAAAGGGTTAGAGGGAGAGGAGGTTTTGCAGGAGAGCGTTTTTGATCTCTATCTTGGGTAAAATTTTGATCGATTTCATAATGCCAACATCTACGCTGTTCATCGCTTCTCCTTTGTTAAAACTAAGTGAGGTAAAGTCTTTCTTTACCTCGAAGTGGGCATATTATACTAAATTTTTATGGGATTTGGCAACGATAAAATTATAAACTCCACGAATAAGTCCATATGCTAAATAAGCCGTCACTAAAAACGTCCCTGCTTCAACAGGATAGATATACAAGAAAGAAAAAACGATGACTAAGTAGACTAAGATTTTAATTAAATAACCTTTTTTCATATCTATCTTTTTAAAACTTGGATAGCGAATATTACTGACCATTAAAAAAGAGAGCAAACCAATACCTAGAAGCATAACCCACTCAAAGCCATGGAAAAAAGCATGCTCACGGTAAAATAAAATCCACATAGAAACAACCACTGCCGCAGTAGGAATAGGCACGCCAATAAAGACAGAAGGCTCAGATACACCAATCATGATATTAAAACGTGCTAGCCTGATCGCACCAAATACAACATACATTGCGCATAAAAGAGAGCCTAGTTTGCCATACATATGCCCGACACTAAAGTAAAAAAGCATCGCAGGAGCAACGCCAAAAGCAACGATGTCGGCTAATGAATCAAACTCTGCGCCAAATTTGCTCGTAGCATTTGTCATACGCGCGACTCGTCCATCAAGACCATCAAAAATTAAAGAAAGCAAAATATAAACAGCCGCTTTTTCAAATTGACCATTTGCCGAAGCTATAATGCTGATTACACCTAAAAATGCACTTGCCGCCGTGAAAAGATTGGGGAAAATATAGATCAATTGGAGCTTATTGTTACCACCATTATTTAACATCTTTATCCTTGTATGCAAGATAGCCTAAAACGCTCATACCTGCTTTGACTTCATCATTTAACGAAACTTTGACACGTGTATCTAATGGAAGTAAAAGTGCTACTTCACCATCACGCAAAAAACCTAATCGCTCGCCTGCTTTAAACGATCCTATTTTAGAGAACAATGTAATCTTTTGACTCCAAAGGCCAGCACTAATAACCATTTTTATAGAAGCAAATTTACTTTTACATGTAAAGGTTTTACGATCAGACAAACGTGAGAAAAGAGGTGAAGAGGACGCCATAAAAAGTCCAAAGCGTTTTTTGACATCCACAATTTCCATCGAAAGAGGAGATCTTAACACGCCTACATCAAAAAATGATTTTCGAATAACCACGCGCAATGCTTCACTACCATCACGTAAGCCAATCTTAGAAACATCGGTAATAATTCCATCCATTGGGGCAACGATACAATGCTCATCATCCTCTTCTTGAATGCGTTCAGGGTTACGATAACTGTAAAGAGTCGCTATAAAAATGAGGAAAAAGATCCATGAAAAAAATGAAAGTGCATAAGAGAGAAGGAAAACCATAAACGTAAAAACGATCTGGTTCCATCCCTCCTTAGCAATAATCTGCGTTGAAGTATCGTACGTATTACGCATCACTGTTAGGCTGTTCTTCAGAAATTTTTGACTCATGTCTCACAAAAGGAGCTTTGAGCTTTGAAGCAATATTAAACTCCACTTCAAAGGCTTCAATTACTTCACGTAATTGCACCCCATCAATGGTTTCATATTCACTAAGCTTTGCTACAATACGTTCAATACATTCGCGATACTCTTCTAAACGCGCTTTGACAATGACATAACGTGCTTGCAGCGTATCTTTAATGTGCTCATCTAGCTTTTCAGCCATTTTTTCACTGTAATCTTTGGTTGTGCCACCATTGAGGAATGTGTTACGTTGTTTTTCAAGAACCATCAAACCTGCAACATCACTCATACCGTATATGCTAACCATTGATTTAATGATATCCGTTGCGCGCTCAAGATCATTACCAGCGCCCGTAGAAATTTCGCCTAAGAACACTTCTTCTGCCGCACGTCCACCAAGAAGAACATCGACTTCAGCGATAAGTTCATGCTTTTGCATTAAAAATTTATTTTCTTCTGGTGTGTTAAGTGTATATCCAAGGGCCGCAAGACCTCTTGGAATGATTGAAACTTTAGAAACCCTCTTCGCACCCGTTGTTGTCTCCGCTATCAAAGCATGACCACTTTCATGGTATGCAACAATGCGTTTTTCCGCAGGATTGATACGGCGACTTTTTTTCTCTAAACCCGCAATGGCACGTTCAACAGCATCAACAAGGTCAATTTGTTCAACATGATCTTTATTTTTACGTCCGCCAAGAAGTGCTGCTTCATTGATAATATTGGCAAGATCTGCGCCTGCAAGACCTGCAGTTAAGCGTGCAATCTCTTCAAGATCAATATTTTTACCAAGTTTTATATCCGCACTGTGTACTTTTAAAATATCTTTTCTACCTTGAAAATCTGGTTTATCGACCAATACTTGCCTATCGAAACGACCAGGTCGTAGAAGCGCTGCATCTAAAACCTCAGGTCTGTTCGTAGCAGCTAAAACAATAACCGGTGATTTATCAGAGCTAAAGCCATCCATCTCTGCAAGTAATTGATTGAGGGTTTGTTCTCTCTCATCATTACCGCCCATCATACCGTTCGCTGCTCTACTTTTACCAATGGCATCAATCTCATCAATAAAAACAATAGCAGGAGCCTCTTTTTTAGCATTTTCAAAAAGATCTCTTACACGACTTGCGCCCACACCTACAAACATTTCGATAAAACTAGAACCTGAAACAGAGAAGAAAGGAACACTAGCCTCTCCTGCAACGGCTTTTGCAAGCAGGGTTTTACCCGTACCTGGAGGGCCTACTAAAAGGACACCTTTAGGGATTTTTGCCCCTAAGTTCATGTAACGATCAGGAAACTTAAGGAAATCAACGATCTCTTTAACCTCTTCTTTGGCTTCTTCTACACCAGCAACATCTTCAAATTTCACTTTTGGTTTTTCAGAATTAACAAGCTTTTTGCTGCTTCCCATTCCAAGAATGCCGCCACCCATATTTTTTTGCATTTTGTTCGCCAAGAACATCCAAATACCAAAAAATACAAAAACAGGTAAAACCCATGAGAAGAGAATTTCAGTTAAGATATTAGACTCATTGTAACCGCCATAGCCCACTTTTTTCTCATCCATTAAAGGAATTAAGGTACTATCTTCGCCTACTTTTTTAACCACATAAACTGTTTTTTGTGCACCATCAGGTGTAAATGCTTTAATGGTTGTTTGACCAATTGCAACATAGTTAATTTGGTTATTACGAATTAACTCTTTAAGGTCATAATAACTAATGTTTTTGGTTGTACTGTTTTGTGCGCCAAAACCAGCTCCCACACCAGCATCCGAAACCGATGTAAAATTTTTAAATAAAACGATAACGACAATAGAGAAAATAGCAAACATTAAAAGTGGATTTTGATTGAAAAAGTTTTTTTTGTCGTTTTTATTATTATCTTGATTATTTTGACTCATTTAATTCCTTTGTAACACGAGTGTAAACCACTCCTCTTTTTGATACTTTTCGACCAATTTCATCGAAGAAAACTTCTGTTCAACTTTATCAACATACTTATCCAAAATGCCAGAAAGAATGAGTAATCCCCCTTCTTTTACCGCTTTTTGCAAGTCGCTAGCTAGCATAATAAGTACATCTGCAATGATATTGGCAACAACGACATCATACGTTTGCTCTCTTTTTTGAACAGACCCTGTCCAAATACGATGAAAACTTTCATGATTGAGCTTAAAATTTTCCTCAGCACTTCCTGTAGCTTGTTCATCTGTATCGCACAGATCAACAATTGCGCCACATTTACGGGCTGCAATACTTAAAATACCACTGCCACACCCAACATCTAGAAGTTCCGTTCCCTCTTTGACATATTTTTGCAATAGCAATAAACAACCATACGTTGTTTCATGATGACCTGAGCCAAAAGCAAGAGCTGGATCTATGATGATATTTTTTTTGCCTTCTACACCTTCTACCCAACTTGGATGAATGTAAAAATCGTTTACATGTAAAGGTTGTACAGAATTTCGATACTGTGCGATCCAGTCTTCATTCTCTTTCACGAAAAGCTTGGTATCAAGCGCAATCTCTTGATTCAGAGCAATCGTAAGCTCTTTGGCAAATGCTTCTACGCCAAAGCGGAGCATCTCCAAATCTTCTTCGCTACGTAAAATAAGGGTGCCTTCATTTTCTTCAATTGCCTCATCGCTGAGGCTCATGATAAAGTCAAGAAAAAGTGGATATACACTACTACTAGGGGTTATATGAAGTTCGTTATAGGTTTTTTCCATTCAAATTAACCTAAAACATCCTCGAGTTTTTCTTTAAGTACTTGAGGCGTAAAAGGTTTGACAATATAGTTATTGACTCCCGCTTTAAGAGCAGTAATAACTTCTGCCTTACCGCCTTCAGTTGTTACCATAATAATAGGCATACTCTCATATTTTTTTTCAGCTCTTACTTTACGAACCAAATCCAAACCATTCATCTCAGGCATGTTCCAATCGGTAATAAGCACATTAATATCAGGCGTTCTTTCCATAATTTGCCAAGCTTCAACACCGTGCTCAGCCTCCAAAACATCATTAAAACCTAATCTCTGTAATGTGTTTTTAATAATACGGCGCATTGTCGAGCTATCATCTACTACAAGCAGCTTCAATGTCACTCCTTTTATCGTTTAGTTATTGCTATTGGTTAAATTCTAACCAAGTTTAGTTTGAACTTAGTTTAAAGCGTTTCTTTAGCGATATACGCAAATGCTTCACGCAAATCTAAGCTACCCTCATAAAATGCTTTTCCAACGATGACACCAGAAACCTTTTGGCTCTGCTTCAACAGTATAATATCGTCTAAATTCTTTAATCCTCCACTCGCAATCGTGGCAACGCCTGAAGCTTCTGCGATAGAGAGCGTAAAATCAATGTTAACGCCACTGAGCATACCATCACGTCCAACATCGGTACAGATGATCGCTTCAACTCCAGCATCAGCAAAAGCACGCGCAAGATCCGTTGCTTTCATGGTGGATTTTTCAGCCCAACCTTCTACGGCAACATAACCATCAATCGCATCAATGCCAACAACAACACGAAATTTTTGCGACATCTCTTTTACGAAAGCGGGATTTTTAAGCGCTATTGAGCCTAAGATGACGCGATCAATGCCTAAATCCACATAACGACGAATCGTCTCTTCATCACGAATTCCACCACCAAGCTCCAATTTGAGTTTACAATGTTTTCGGATTTTTTCAATTTGCTCAAGGTTTTTTGGCTCTCCTGCAAATGCGCCGTTTAAATCTACTAAATGAACCCAAGATGAACCCATTTCTTCAAATACTTTTGCTACTTCCCAAGGTTCATTCGAGTAAATCTTTGCACTCTCCATTAACCCTTTGGTAAGGCGTACGGCTTTTCCATCTTTAAGATCAATCGCTGGTAAAATATCCATTATAACTCCACAAAATTCTTTAAAATTGCCAATCCATTGGCATGTGACTTCTCAGGGTGTGGCTGAAAACCAAACACATTCTTTTTTTGTACGGCACTGGGGAATTCATACCCATAGAGTGTCTTTCCAATCGTATATTTATCGTCACACTGCGCATGAAAACTGTGCACAAAATAGAGGTAAAACGATTTGGACATTCCTTTAAACAGAGGTGAATCTTTGGCTATGAAAAGCTCATTCCAACCCATGTGCGGTACTTTAAGGCGATTTGGAAACCGTGTAGTATCAAACTTTACAATCTCTCCTTCAATCAGCCCAAGACCAGCACACTTGCCAAACTCCACACTACTTTCAAAAAGAAGCTGCATCCCAAGACAAATACCTAAAAGCGGTTTACCCGAAGCGGCAAAAGCTTTGACAGCTTCATCCATGCCACGCTCATGCAAACAGTCCATTGCATCTTTAAAGGCACCAACACCTGGCAAAATAATCTTATCAAACTTCGATACATCATCGGCATTTTTGACAATTTCAACCGAAATACCAAGCTTTTCAAAAGCATTCGTGACGCTTCTGAGATTACCCATATTGTAGTCAATCAAACCGATCATGAATCTCTCTTTTGAGGAATGGATTTAAGGTAAAATGCGAGCCCAAAGAGAAGGAATGTCACCCCACCAAGTAGGTAAACTGCGTACAAAATATGTGCCGCATCGATAATGGCAAATTTAAAGACAAGCATCAATGCTTCAATGGCAAGGGCAATGATAATAGAGCCTAAAAAACGCACCATCGTTTTGTGCATGCCTCCACTTTCATCTCGCTCATTACGACCTAACACTTCCTCTTCAAAGATAGTTTTCACCAGATCAAAAATGGCCAGTGAAAGGGTGATTAAAATCGTCGATTCAAACATCGCTTTAATATCTAAAAGATCAAACTGCAAACCATGCGTAAAAAGACTTCGCATTCCATTAAACAGAAGTAACATGGCAATAGCAAGCAAAGAGAGTGAAAAAATGGAATAAATAATTTGCGAGCTTTTTCCAAAGAGTGATTGCAAAGATGATGGATGCGCAATTTTAAGGATATGCTCCAATGAGACATCAATACACGCGATGAATTTCAAAGTTCCTTGTTCATCATAGATTGGATACGAAGCAGTCACCGTTAAATCATTGGTAAGTGTTGAAGGATAAGGATCACTCAGTACGCAGCGTTTTTCACGTACTGCACGGTAATAATAGGATTTTCCGCTACGGTTTTGACCCAGTCCCCCTTTTCGATGAGGATCATCTGTGATATTATTGATGACTTGATCACCTTTGTGATCGAGCAAATACAGTGCTTCAAACTCTTCAACTTCATGGACAATTTTATCAAGACTAGCAGCAATCATATCTAAATTTGGCTCAGGCATACGGTTAGGAATATTGCGCGTAAAGAGATAACACAAATACGCCCTTGCTCTTGTCCTGACCTCAGCAAACTGCTGAATTTCACGAATAACCATATCGTACCTTTTGTTTTTTCGTATTGTAACTAAATATAGAGTGACATAATAGGTTAATTTTAAATCAATTTGCCTTATGATTAAATTCTGGAACAATTACCTTTAATACTTCAAGGGGATTTTCTGAATGAAGAAGCTCTTGCAATTGAACATCTAATAAAGCCTTATCATAATGTCGAGATCCTGTAACAAAAATTGAGCTATATTTTGTTTGCATATCATGTTCATCTATTAAAAGTTCTTCAAAAAGTTTTTCACCTGGTCTAAGCCCTGTGAATTCTATGCCCAGATCTTCCTTGTCATACAGTTTTAACATTTTGCGAGCCAAATCAACAATTTTAACAGGACGCCCCATATCTAAAACAAACAGTTCTCCTCCTTTTGCAATAGCTGCTGCTTGAAGTACAAGCTGGCATGCTTCTGGAATAAGCATGAAGTAACGTGTTATATCAGGATGTGTTACACATAAAGGTCTATTTTGCGCAATAAGCTGCTGGAATTTAGGAATAACACTTCCACTTGATCCTAAAACGTTACCAAAACGAACAGCTGCTATCTCTGTCATTTTGGAATCAACATTCATAGCGTAAATCTCGCATATTCTTTTCGTTGCACCCATTACATTTGTCGGACGTACTGCTTTATCTGTAGAAATCAACACAAATTTTTCAACATTATATTCAATGCTCACATCAATACAATTTTTTGTACCAACGACATTATTTAAAATAGCCTGTTGTACATTTTTTTCAACCAAAGGAACATGCTTATACGCAGCAGCATGAAGTACGACATGAGGTCTAAATTGATCAAATATTAAAGCCATTTTTGCTTTATCAACTACGGATTGTAGAATTGATTCAATGTTTACAGGTAAAGCACTTAACGATTCTGTGATTTGATACAAATTGTATTCACTATTATCCACTAAAATAAGTTTTTTTGCACCAAATTCTGCACTTAATTTTGCCAATTCACTACCGATACTTCCACCAGCACCTGTAATCAATACTGTTTTATTTTTTATGAAGGCTTTGATAATGGCAGAATCTAAATCTTTAGGCTTACGAGCCAATAAATCTTCGATGGATATATCTTTGAGACCATCTTCTTTATTCCCTAAGAGCTTCACAATTTTAATATCTTTAACACCCAAATCTTTTAATTTTTCAAACAACTCATTCAGTGCTTTTGGTTCATATCGTTTAGCGACAATAACACTTTGTATACCTTCATGTTTGATAATTTTGTCTATCTCCGCCAAATCATGCACTTTTATATTAGATAACAGTGTCCCTACCATTCGATTATTTTCACTCAAAATTGCGACAGGATAATACTCTATATCGCCATTCAAAAAACTCTTTACAATCGAAGATGCTTTTTCATTAGCACCTATGATAATCGTTTTATTTGTAAAATTTTTCTTTTTGCGCTCCATCCATAACCGTTTTGAAAATCTCATTCCTCCTATAAAGACAACAGAGATAAAAAAATCTATAAAAACAACACTGCGAGGAAACCCTTCTTCCATGATGAAAAAGAAGACTAATGAAAAAATGGTCATTGAGATAAACAGAGCTTTGAGTATTTTAACCGCTTCATAAATACTCATAAAACGCCATGCTACTCTATAAATATTAACACTATATAACGCCATAATTTTCAAAGGAAGCACCAATATTAATGCTTTTATAAAGCCTTCATGCATCTCTTGAGGTATAACAAAACCAAATCGAAATAAATAGGCTATCCATAATGATGCAACAATCAGTAGACTATCGCTTAGAAGAAAAAACACCACTCTTTTTATAGGCGAAGGAGCAAAGATATTCATAAAAAAGCCTTTTTTGTATCAGCAAACTTCAAAACACCCCATAAAACACCTATAGTGGCGATGAGAGCGATCCAATAACTATTTGGATTTAGGAAAGAAAGGATAACAAAAAAAACTAAATTTAACCCCATACCAAACAAGACTACTTTGTTATGAGCCCATCCAGATTGGTGTAAGCGTTGGTATATATGCTTTTTATGTGCCTGAGAAAGCTTTTCTTTATTTTTCCAACGCCTATAAAGCGTTACGGTAGCATCAAACCAAAACAGAGAAAGAATGGTTAGCCAACCCATAAAATAAGGTGTATCTGCTTGAGAAAGTGCTAAAGTGGCAAAGAAAAAGCCCAGTGTTGCACTACCAACATCACCCATAAAAATAGATGCTTTATGCCAATTAAACACTAAAAACCCCAAAGATGCACACGCGATGATCAGACCTAAACGCACATCAAAAAGCATAAAAGCGACAAACCCTACGAAAATAGCTTCGCTTCCAGCATAACCATCGATACCATCTAAAAAATTATAAAGATTTGTCATCCAAATGATAAATAAAAATGCAAGGATATTGAGCCAAAAACCATGGAGTTCAAACATGCCAAGATTGACACGCGTAACCCCCCCCATCAGGTAAAGAGCTAATAAAGCGCAACACATTTGAACTATCAATCTCACCTTAGCAGACATCGGTGAAATATCATCCCATAAACTGACACATACAAGAGGCAATAAAGGTAGTAAAATTTTCGCTTCACCTACCATAAAAGCACCAAAAGCGATGGTCACAATGATGGCTAAACCACCACCTCTTGGCGTTGGAACAGTATGAGAACTTCTTAAATTTGGCATATCAAGCAACTTTTTTTTCAAAGCAAATTCGCGTATCGTATATGTGAGTAAAGCTGACAATAGAAAAACAATAGACTCAAGCATTTTTCACAATCTCCCTAATTGCCTCTAAATAAAGAGCGTTAATTGTCTCTTGAGAAAATACCGTTTCAACCTTTGTATATCCATTTTCACCCATTTTTTTAATTGTTTCAGAAGGGAGAGAGAGTATTTTGACAAACCCTTCACAAAGTGATTCTGCTGAAGCTACTTTCACCAAAAAACCATTTTCGCCATCATCAACAACATCCCTACATCCTGCAGTATCTGTTGTTATAATAGCTTTTTTTGCACTAGCAGCTTCAAGTAAAACCCTAGAAAGGCCTTCTCGATAACTCGGCAAAACCACAACATCGATGCACTTTAAAAAGTCTTGAATAACATCGGTAACACCTAAATAATGCACCAAACCTTCTTTTCCCCACACTTCAATACTCTCTTTGGAAATACCACTAGGATTTCCTTCATCTAATGCTCCCGCCAAATAAAACACCACATCTGTTTCAAAAGAATAATTTTTTCGCAATAAGCGTATTGCATCAATATATTCTAAGATTCCTTTATCTTTAATCAATCTTGCAATAAGGCAAAAAGAGACATTTGTGCTATCAGTTTTTGCACAGTCTGCAAAGTTTTCAACATTAACACCAGACCCAGGAATATAGCGAGCTTGAGTAGGTGTTACCATACCCGTATTAATAAACAAACTCTTGTCTTCACTATTTTGAAAAAAAACAATTTTTGCAGATGTTAACCCAATTTTATAGAGTGATTGAACTAACAATCTTAACCATGATTTTCCCAAAAAACCAGACCCAAGTCCATTAATAGTACTAATCACAGGGATACTCATCATGCGAGCGACAAAATTTCCAAAGATATTGGGTTTAATAGAATAACTCAAAATAATATCAGGCTTAATACGTTTATAGACGCTAAAAAGAGCATACATATAACAAATTTCAGCTAAAGGATTAAGGCTTTTTCTGCCTATTGGTATTTTGTAAAATTCAATACTATAGTGGTTTAATTTTTCCAAAGAGAGATCTGAAAAATTATCGGTATCAGAGACACACACAACTTTGTATCCAGATTTTTGTAAAAAACGTATCAACTCCAATCTAAAATTAACAATTGCCCAAAGCACATTGGCATGAATAACAATACATTTCATACGTTCTTTCTCCAAACCTCTAAACAATACATGCTCCACAACATTTTTGCACGTTTTTCTGCTGAAACATTAATTTTATTGGCAAGTAATGCATCAATAAATTTTTTGTCAATAAAAGAACTTGAATAACTCTGCGTGCCAAGAGCATCAAAAATATTTTCTTTCAAATCATTTTCAACCCACTTTTTCAAAGGTACTTCAAAACCTCTTTTGGGTTGATTGATCAGTTCGCTGGGAAGATATTTTTTAGCTAACGTACGTAAAAGATGCTTGGTTTCTTTACCATTAATTTTACATGTAACGTCAAGAGAAGGAGCAAGTTCCAGCATGTATTTACTTAAAAAAGGACTTCGCCCCTCTAAAGAATGCGCCATCGTTGCAATGTCCATTTTAACAAGCAGATCACTGAAAAGTAAAAGTTCAAAATCAAGACATAACATTTTTGACAAATCATCGGTATTTTGAGACCATATTGATCGTACAAAATTATCCATTTCTTGAAACTTTGCGTTATTCTCAAACGTATAAACATCTTCAAAAATATCATTTGTCGCAGAGCAATAAAAATCCAAACCTGTTTTTTTAGACATTGACAAAAGTCTATAAGCATAATTATAAAGTGATTTTTTATCGTGAGGTTTTGGCAAAACATCTGTTAAGCATGCAAAATACCGTGCATAATTTAGCCAACCATTGGCAAGAGGAACATAGCGTCTGTATCCGCCAAACAACTCATCCGCACCATCCCCATTTAGAATGACGGTAAGATGCTTTTTTGCTTCTTGAGAAACATAGTAACTAGGTATGGCAGAAGAGTCAAAAAAAGGCTCACCATAGCCTCGCAAAATAGTTTCAATATCATTTTTTAAATTCATTGAAATATCAATTTGCGTATGTTGTGTGCCATACTTTTGTGCTGTCAATAAGGCTAAGGACGACTCATCAAATGCACCATTGAACTTGACGGTAAATGTCTTTAAATCCGAGCGATATTCACTTGCACACGCGACAATTAATGAGCTATCGATTCCACCACTTAAAAAAGCACCTACTTCTAAATCAGAAGATAGAAGTCTCTCTTTAACACTCTTTTTGAGAGCCTCTTCTGTACGTAAAAGTCCCTCGTGCAAACTTATTTTCTCATTTTTAAGATAAAGATCAAGCATATTAAAATAGCTCTTTTTCTTAAGTGCAAGCGTTTGCAAATCTATTTCCAGAAATGTTCCATTTTCAATTTCATAGACATTTTTATAGGGAGTATTCTGTTTGTAAAAAAATCCACTACGCAAATAAAAGTAAATATTTTGCTCATCTATTTGTAGGTTTGGAATAACACTTTTAATAGCATTGAGCTCACTTGCAAAAAAAATCGTCTCTTTTTCTTGGTAAATATAAAGCGGTTTTTTTCCAGCTCTGTCTCTTGCTAAAAAAAGTTTATTGGATTCTTTATCTAAAATAGCAAATGCAAACATTCCATCAAGTAAATCAAACATTTTTTCTTTGTATTTGATGTACATGTAAAGCAGTGTTTCGGTATCAGAAGAGGTCATAAAATCGAATTCGCACAAATGCTCTTGGCGTAATTCCTGATGATTATAAATCTCACCATTAAACGCGATAACATAGGAATCAATACTCAAAGGTTGTTGACCATGTGCCACATCTTGTATGGATAAACGCGTATGAAAAAGCGTTACATTTTGATAAGAAATTTTTGATTGCTCATTTGGTCCTCGATGAAACAGAGAAGAAAAGACTTTTTCTTCAGAAAAACTCCCATTTATAGCGCCTGCAATTCCACACATTTCCAATTACCTTTTTAGTTTATACACTTTTGCAAGAGGTGTTAAAATTGTAGCTTCAAACAACTCTGGATCATAATTCTCAAGTACATACAATTGAATAAAAAGAGAGTTAAACATATCATCATCCAAGACTAAAAAGCGATTGTAATCTTTCATATAAATCACAAAAAAAGCCCCTTCTGAATTTACATGTAAACTATTTTTAGCCAATTTTGCATCTGCGTCATACACAGTTGTTATAAATGTATGAACGGGCAATGTTTGATTTCCAATGAGAAGCTGCTTCCCATTTTTATAAAAGAAGACCCCATTGCCTAAATCAATTTTATCCCCCAAATCTTTAGATGGTGTCCCCACATAAAAAAATGATTGTTTTTGCTGTTGACCCGTTTTTAAATCGATAGTACTAAAAAGTGCTACCGTAGGTAGAATTTGTAACATTCTATCGGGTAAGTAAAGATAAATATCACGCGTTTTTTCTGGTAATATCAGCTCTTTATCGCCTAAGCTTTGCAAAAACAGTGTAACATTGGTTTCTTTATAATCGTGTATCATCGCATCAAGTCCACCACTTTTAGGTCTTTCGGTATATTCCACAGCCAGCCTTGCCATATTTGCGCCAGATATTTGATCACTTATAAGTGAAAAACTAACTGGGAAATTAACACTACCTGAATGCTTTCCCCCATCAATTAATGTTTTCACATCACTATAATAGCGAATGGGATAGCCATAATCCCACCATGCAACAACATAATCTTCCCTTTGTGCTATGGTACTCAATGCGTCAAGTACTTGAACTTCATTTTTAACAAAAACGGTTGGAACACTGTATCTTACAATATGTTGTAAATTTGGGAATAACATTACCATAGTACCTATGCCTATCAAAACACCATAGGCGACTCGTTGAGCTTTTTCTGTAAAAATATTTTGTATAAGTTGAGCACTTAAGATAATTAAAAAAGCGATACCTATTGCCATGAATGGTACTGCAAAAACTGTAAATCTAAGCCCTCCTCTAAGAGCGAAAAATCCTAAAACTACCATTGGCAAAGAGAGCATCGCAAGTTTATATCTATAAACAAACATGCTATATCCAAGAACAGACAAAAGAAATCCTATGGTACTCCCACTAAGGCGATGTGCAAACGTTTCAAACGGGATATCTCCAGCTTCTCTTACTGTATTTAAGACTTCAAAATAATTAAAAGTATACCCTGCGGCTATATCATTTATCTCAGTTCTTGTGAAATATTCACTATGAAGAACGCCCATCAACCAACCATACCCACCCCACACAAGATAAAACGAAGCACCTATGAATAAAATTGCTAATAAATTTTTCATATTCAGCTTCTCTTGTGCATATACAAACAGAATATTTACTATTCCAATAAGAACAAGTTTTACTGAAACATCCAGAGCCATTAACGAAATAATAAAAATTGATATAAATTGGTAAAAATGTTTGTTTTTTCGTTCGAATAAAACCATATAAAATAGAGTCATTACAAACACTCCATTGCCTACATGTAAAACAGCGGGATGCCACAACATACCAAGCGCAACCAAGGAAGGTGCCAAAAAGAGAACTTTCGTACGTTGTGTTTGCAAAGCATAAATACTCGCACACACAACTAAAAGTGGTAAAACCACTACAAGCATGTCTGTATCGTAATAACCTGTCATTGTTCGATTGTAATAACTTACCGCAATACTACCAATCAATGCTGCAACAAACCCTACACCATCTTGCTTAAAAAGCCGTCCAAACCATAGGATTGGAAAAACGACTAAAGAACCGATAAATGTAGGCATAAAAAGGATTAACGTCTCAAAGCTTACAGGTACAATGTGTGCTAAAAATGCTGTCAACAAAGACAAAGGACTCGCCACGGGAGAAAGGTCATTGACTTCATGACCACCATGTAAAATATCTCTTGCACCTTCGGCAAAATAATATCCATCGTTGGTGTTAATCATCAATTGATCATTCCACATGAATTGGTCAAAGCCATTGAATTGGGAAACCCAAATCAAGCGAACCCCAATACTAAAGATATATGCCAAACCCACCAACACTAAAAATACAGAAACTGGCATTGACTGAGAATGGCTTGTCAGTATAGGGCGAATCTTCATCTAAAATATTTCCTTTGTTGAATATAATTTTTAATCACCCTTAGTCCGTATTTTCCAAGAGAAAAACCAATAAAAAAAAGATACTGGGCATACGTTATTAAGCCATTTTGAAAACAAAAAGAATAATTTGCCAACTCACCTTTTTCCATCTCCCACATTTTAGAAGAGAGCCCGCTTTCGCCATACGCTCTTTTATGTAGTCGTGTTAAACTCGGCTTTAACATAAAGTATAAAGGCTCTTTTTTTGAAATTTTAAGCCAAAGATAGTAATCTTCAGAATACCTCTGCCCATCTAAGAATCCCCCGACTTCATTAAAAAGCTTTTTTTCTACAACGGTGCAAGGGGTTGATGTTCTGTTCGAAAATAAAAAATCTTTAAAATCATACTGTTTTACCAATAGATCTTTTGCTTGTGAAAAAGGATCAAAGGTATAACTCGTTGAGAGAAATTTTACTTGATACTGCTGGATGAATGCGTATTGTATTTCCAATTTATCCTCTCGCCATTCATCATCAGCATCTAAAAAAGCTAAAAAATCTCCATGAGCATATTGCGCAGCTATATTTCTAGCCGTTCCTGCACCTCTGTTTTGCTGATATATATAGTGGTATGAAAGATGATTTTTATCTTGAAAAAACTCTTTGATTACTTTACATGTACCATCTTCACTACCATCGTCAACCAAAACGATCTCAAAATCATGAAACGTTTGTGTAGCTACAGATAAAAGTGCTCTTACAATAGTTTTTTCACAATTGTAACAGGGAATAATGACTGAAAATATCATAATGCGTATTCAAGTCTTGGCATCAATTGATATTGGACAAAGATACTTACGCTACACACAAATTTATCTCTACTTTGCAAAGTTATCTCTCATTTTAAAATACAATGCCATTATAAACATACTTAATATTTGAACGATATGATAAATAAAAGCAAAAGAGAAAGCATCTTCTTCATTGATACCAAAATATTTCATCACAAAAACAATCGTTGCCTCATAAACTCCAATACCTGCGGGTGAAGATGGTAGAGCAAGACCAAAAGCGGAGATAACAAATACGACAAAAACTTTTGAAAAAGGTAACTCAAAATTTGAAAAACTGTTAATGAATCCGTACATAAAAAGAACATATAGCATATATAAAAATGCTGTTACAAAAAATGCTTTAGCAAGTTTTATTTTTGAAATTCTTAAAATATTTAAAAAGATTTTAATTGCAAAACTTTTTATGGAAAGAATAGGAAGCTTTTTGAGTAAAAAAAGTGTTATTTTTTGATATTTAATTGCAAGATAGAAAACGATTGATCCAAATGCAAAAATGAACATTGCAGGAATTAATACCTCAACAAATTTTGCTTCATTACCAAAAGAAAATAGTAAAAATGTAAAAATAATCAAAAGTAATAAATCTAAAAATCTTTCCATAATAAGCGAACTATAAGAACTAGCAAGCTTAATATCAAAATAACGTTTTAAATAATATGGCTTATACAGATCCCCTGCTCTAGCAGGAGCAATCTGATTAATAACCATTGAAAGAAGATTAACTTTATACGAATCATAAAAACTGATTCTATTATCTGAAAGAATCTGCCAACGAAACGCTACCAACAAAAAATTGCATGCTGTTATCAAAAAAACATAAACAATTGTCATTAAATGATATGTTTTAAGACTATTAAGTAATAGATTGATGTTAATATTAAAATAAAGGTAGGCCAATGCTAAAATAACAATCGATAAACTAATTACCTTACTTAGCAAAGTTGATCTTCTCTTTGCTGAAATACACTATATAAAAATTGATTTGCATAACCCTACTTAATGAGGAATTTTTTCCTTCAAAGCCAAATAATCATAATATCCTAATATTTTACGTTCAAGGTGCTTGATATCGTCGCTGGCTATGATTTCTATTCTTTTTAAGCGTTTGAAATCAATATTTGCCTTCGTATTAAGACCAATATGGCTAGAAGAGACAATATTGTACCCAATTTTACTTGTCAAAAAGATAGTATCTGCGTTGTATGAGCCATGTGGATAGCTCACATGTAAAACTTTTGCTCCAATAATATCTTCTAACATTTTCTTACTTTCGGTTAATTCCATCTCTTGTTCTGCATAATTTAATAAGCCTAAATGTTTATGTGTCATCCCATGTGTGCCCAAGGTACAAAGTGAAGAATTGGCAAAAAGTTTTATATCTTCTTGACTCAAATAATCTTTTTGACCAATAGTTCCAGTTGTAATATAAAGTGTAAAAGGAATGCAATATTTTTCACAAATTTCTAAAGCATAGAGATTATCTTTATAGCCATCATCAAATGTAATAGAGAGCGTTTGGGCATCGAGTTTATCTTTATAGTCTTCATTTAAAGCAATAATCTCATATTGTTCTTTTAAAAAAAGCATATGTTCCACAAAACGCTCTTTTGTAATTGAAATGCCATAGCTATCATGTGGTAATTTTGATCCTATGGAATGATAAATCAAAATACGATTACCGATTTGAGAAGTGTGTTTATGATAAATATTAAAATACACGTAAGCAAGTTGGTCTTTAAGCATTTTTTTGAAATTCATAGATAAAACCTATTGATCAAACAGCTTAACATTGTGGAGTTACTAATCTCCCATTCTCCTAGCTTCTCGACAATATCACCCCGAAGACCATTTTTGAAAGAAAAAACATTTGGATTCAATAAGGGATCAATGCCTGATATATCATACTTGCTACAACCTAACTCTTTGGCTTTTTTCAACAGCTCAAATAACAGAACATGAGAAGAATAACTTTCTCTTCCTTTATCAACAGATGCAGCCCAAAAATCGATAGCAATACTTTCAAAATATAAAAAAGCCCTTATCGCTACAACATTCTCATCAAGTGTTGATTTTGCTATGATGATTCTTTGACCTAAATGATTTTGTATCTGCATAATTTCTTTTATTCTTGGTAAAGTAACTTCTTTTAAACCTTCAAATTTACGAAAAATAACATCTAATTGATCAACGGATGCCTTATCCAAAAATGAAATCTCTATATCTATATTTTTGTCATAACCTCGTTTAAGATTTTTTCTAAAATTAGCAGAACAACCACTCATAAGTTCTTCAACACTTTTTTCCAAGTTGATATAAATAGTATAATCGCTATTCATCTTTTGGCAACTCTTTTTCCAACCTGAACTATACAAATCTAAAGAGTCATTGAAATCTAAACTATTAGTAAAACTCGTTTTTATAAAAACATATTTTATACCAAATGTCTCTTGTATAAATGCTATAAACTTTTCTTTTTCAAAACAATCAACTGAGCCTGCAATACTTCCAACACACCAACCAACAAAAACATTAAACTTTTGTTTATAGGTTATTTGGAGATAAGCTAATTTGCCATTTTTATTGGCCTTAATGCTTGCTATTTTCCAACCCAGATTATTCTTATATTCGCCCCACTCGTAAATTTGATACGCAGAAAAGTTTTTCTCTTTGGCAATGGCTTGATTCCAAGATTCTTTATCTTTAATTATTTCATATTTTGGCATCTTTCCATTTACCTTTTAAATTCAAGTACTTTTTTATAAACTATCTCTTTTCCATGTTGACCATCTGTATAATCATACTTTTTAATTTCGTTATACAAATGTGGATTATAAGATCCAAACACTTCAATACTATTCTTTTTTGCAAATTCCATAATATAATCTTCAACCTTTAAAATGATCCCAAAAACATTATGACGTGCAAGAGATGGATAAATATCTGGGTTATAAGGGTGTAAAAAAAATACAATATCTACGCCATTTTCTTTTAAATAATGAATAAATTGTTCAAATGTTTCTGTATTGGAAAGAGTCTTAAAACCAAGAAGTTCATAATATTTATCTTCTACCGCTATCTGTTTTTTTTCATTGTTTAATATTTTTTCTATTTCCGCATCTAAAATATCAGGGTAATAATGTGTTCCAAATTTATCTAACACATAATCATTCATACCCTGATGATTCGACACAATAGAATATTCACTTTGATGATTCAAGTTTTTATAAAAAAACAGTATATTTTCTTTCGTATATTCAAAATTAACTAAGTTCTTGTATTTCAAAAGATCTATTTCCTGCTTTTCCGAACTTTTTAATCCCAATAAACTTTTTAGATTCTCTGCACCATTAACTCTATTAAATATCCAGGGGTCTATCCCTATCATAATCTTTTTTGGCAGACTACCCTTTACTTTATATTCTTTAATAATATCTATCATATCACCTAATACTGCACCACTTACTGCATGATTATAATATGAGATATCTTGATTATCTCGAATAAATTCATATTTTATGAGCATACTTCTTGAAGAGCCTAATACTATCATATCAGGCTCTTTCTCAAATTTTCGAATGATTATTTTTTGTAAAAGCTTCTCGTCATAATTTTTTAACCCAAGAATACTATTCCCTTTTATCATCTCACTAGCAACATTCGCTAAGTACAGCTTTTGGTTAAAAAATCCTGCGTAATCTATCTTATAATTAAACCCTGCAATTAAAAATATAAATATTATAGAAAAAAGAAAAAATTTAAATGTTAATACTTTATACATATTCATGTTAAAACCTAAAATATAAAAATTCTGATGGACCGCTAAGTTTAATCAAGCAAACCCCAAAACAAAAAATTACAAGATATAGCCATTTGCTAATTTTTGCATCGAACAAACTATTACTATTTTTAAATCCCGTAACTAAAATAAAACCTACCATTATCATGAATACAACTATTATAATATCACTTGCAACATTCGCAATTGCACCACCAAAAGAGATATTATATACTTCTAAAAAAGCCAGCTTATTTCGAAGAACCTCA
>NZ_BBQF01000006.1 GCF_000813345.1 Sulfurospirillum arsenophilum NBRC 109478
TTATTAAATAACACGTTAGTAAACTCCGAAAAATAAATTACATTTACAATTAACTAACAATCCTATACCAACTCATCTTCAGCATAATCTCTTGTCGCAATTGTCCCGATAATCTCATCCCATCGCATAGGGCTTAAACCATCCCCTGGACGTTTAATGGTGATATTTTCTTCACAAAAACGTTCACCTTTGACAATAGCTTTACACGTAATGATAGATTTACGTGCAATTGGCATATTTTTTATCTCACTCTTACTCGGTTTTTTGAGCCCGTTTCCTAAAGCAATTTCAATATTTCGTATCGCTTTTATCATGGATTCTAGCTCATCTGGGTCTAGCGAAGCTTTATGGTCAGGTCCTTCCATGGTCTTATCAAGTGTAAAGTGTTTTTCTATAATCGAGGCACCCATTGCCACCGCCGCAATAGGAACTTCTATGCCATTGGTATGGTCAGAATAACCAATATCAACTTTAAAAGCTTGAGCTATCGTTTGCATGGCAAGAAGATTGACATCTTCCATAGGTGTTGGATATTCGGTATTCGCATGTAAGATCGTAATATGCTCTTTTTTAGTTCCAGCATTGATGAGCACATCTAATGCATCCTCAATCTCACCTATATCTGCCATACCTGTGGAAAGAATAATTTTTTTTTGAAGTTTCCCAATAGCTCGCAGATAAGGAAGATTGGTGATTTCTCCACTTGGAATTTTAAAGATTTCAATTCCCAAACTATCAAGTAAATCAATGCTATCATGGTCAAAAGGTGTTGATAAAAACATGATATTTTTTTGATTGCAATAAGCAATAAGCTTTTTATGCGTGTCCAAATCAAGTTCTAGCTTTTTAATCATGTCATATTGAGATTCTGCACCATCGGTTGTTTGTTTTTGATACTCAGCTTTTTGTGCTCTTTTAGAAACAAGCCTATCCGCTTTAAACGTTTGAAACTTCACAGCATCTGCCCCAGCAACACATGCCACATCAATAAGTTTTTTAGCTAACTCTAAACTACCATTATGATTGACCCCAGCTTCTGCGATGATAAAAACTTTGCTCATTTAACCACACTCCCTGCTTTTACAAAACCGCTCACTTGCGTATACTCTTTACATGTAGAATTGCTTCCATAAAAAGTAGTTTCTTTTACTTGAACACCACCATTAACAATAGCCCCCGTTGAGATATGACAATAGTCTCCAATTATTGCGTCATGCTCTATTAACGCCTTACTGTTAATAATACAATTTTTTCCTATCACAGCATTTGCATTGACCAAAGCATGGTGCATAATAATGGTACCTTCTCCAAGTCGTGAATGTTTTGAAACATACGCTAAAGGAGAAATAATCACAGGTAACGTGTACCCTAAACGTTTCAACGTTTCAAAAAGCTTGATTCTTACTTCGGATGATTTGATTTGTCCTACAGTGATAAGTGCATACTTATACTGTTTGTGTAAATCTTCCAAATCCTCATCACTTCCCAAAATTTTATAACCTAAAACCTCTTTACCTACAAGCTCTTTTTTATCAATAATTCCGACAATATCAAATTTTCCCTCTTGCTCAATGACGTCAATAACTGCGTTACAGTGTCCACCACCACCAATAAGGATAATTTTTTCTTTCATACTCTCACCGAACTAGGAATATTAACAACTCTTTCTTCAAGCCAAAGCGACTCTGATAAATCACCACACTGGCACGCTTTAAACATCTCTAATTTATTCATCAGCGTCCAAATAGGACGACTCATCACGCCATTACTATTGGTATATTCTAAAAACATATCTCTTTGCTCTTTATTTTCAAGCAAAATTGCATTAAGCCAATAATTTGACTTTGAATTTTTAGGCTCTTTGACATAGCTTATATTTGAGTCTTGAAAAAATTCTTCGTATAATTTTGCTAATGCTCTTTTATTTTCTAAAAATCCATCCAATTGCTCAAGTTGAGCGACCAAAAGAGCAGCATTTAAATTTGGCAAACGATAGTTATAGCCTATTTCATCATGTACAAATTCCCATTTATGAGGTACTTTTGCCGTAGTGGTGATATGTTTTGCTTTTTTGGCAAGAGTTTCATCATCCGTTACGACAACACCGCCACCACCACTGGTAATGATTTTATTGCCATTGAAACTAAATGCACCTACTTTACCAAAAGTGCCGGTATGTTGGCCTTTGTAGTAACTTCCAAGCGATTCTGCAGCATCTTCCACCAAAGCGATATGCCATTCATCACAAATGGCCTTTATCTCATCTATCCGACACGGATGACCAAAAGTGTGCATAGGAACACACGCTTTAATGATCTTCCCCGTCGTTTTATTAATACACTGATTCCCTTTTACTTCGGCATTTTTATTTAAAAATAGATGTAAAGCATCAGGAGATAAACCCATCGTATCCCTATCTACATCTACGAAAATAGGCGTTGCCCCACAATATGTTATAGCATTACATGTAGCGATAAATGTTAAAGGCTGCGTAATGACTTCATCATCTTTTCCAACACCCATCAAAACTAAGCTTACATGTAAAGCTGCAGTGCCATTTACCGTCGCTATGGCATACTTACTTCCTACATGTAAAGCAAATTCTTTTTCGAATCTATCGACATATGCTCCAACACTTGAGACAAATGTAGAGTCTATACAATCGTTAAGATACTTTTTCTCATTCCCTATAAAACGAGGCTCATGAAGAGGAATAAACTTTTTTGTAGCAAATGTATTTTGGATAAATTGTACTATTTTGTCATTCATTTATATGATCCATTTAAATGTTTTTATACTTTTGGTCATCTGGATTTTCAAGAAAACCACTCTTAACTACTTGGATAATTTGTCGAATACCATCTGGCACTGTTTTGGTAATCTTAAATCCTAATTCATTTTTTATTTTTTCAAAAGAAACACGATAATCTCGGGGATCTTCATTTTTTTGTACATATTTTACTTTAGCTTCTGGCAGTTGCTTTTTAATTTCATCAACAATCATTTGCTTCTGATAATTTTCATTTGTATCGCCAACATTAAATACATTAAACTCTACTTTATCAAGGTCAGCTTCAAAAACAGCTAAAACACCTCTCGACAAATCTAAAACATGACAATAAGGTCTCCAAAATTGTTCTCCAAAAATGACCAATTCTCTACCCATAGCTAACTCTTTGGTAAATTCATTAACAGTCAAGTCAAATCTAATCCTTGGAGACAATCCATACACTGTTGAAAATCTCAAACAAGTTGGTTTTGTAATATTATTACGGTTTTGAGACAAAAGATAGTTTTCAAATTCCACTTTTGTTTCTGCATAAAGCGAAACTGGTTTTAATTCTGATGTTTCATCTACATAGGCATTTGCATCTGACATTTTCCCATAATTACTACATGTTGAAGCAAAGACAAATCTTTTAACCCCCATTTTATTAGCAATATCATAAGTCAATTTTGCACCATCTACATTGATGTCTCTTGTTAAACTAGGATTTACTGCACATGCTGGATCACCAACAATAGACGCTAAATGAGCAACATAATCTATATCTTTTAAAGCGATTTTCAAATCTTCTTCATTTCTAATATCACCTTTTACAAACTCAAAGCTATTATTATTGAGTAGTTCAACAATAGACTCTCCACCAAAAGACAAATTATCAAGAACTCTTACAAAATAACCTCTTTCTAATAACAATTTTACCAATACGCTACCAATATAACCAGCGCCACCTGTTACTAAAACTTTTTTCATTCTATTCCTCTTTTTAGATTTTTATATTATGTTCTATCAATTTAAAAATTAAACTCTCTATATCTTCATCTGTATTCATATAAGCAATCCTTAGTATATTGTAATAATCTTTTATTTCTTGCGTATTATTATGCAGTAAATACAATAATTTCTCTTCAAAAAGAGCATATTCATCATCAACTAATGTCCCCAAATCATTTTCTACTGAAAAGCCTGAAATGATTTTATCTAAATTTAAATTCAATACTTTTTTACCCATGCCAAGTGCTTCAAAACCTAATGTTGAAGTATAAAACACGATGATATTTGATTTTAAAACTTCTTCGTACGAATTTTTTTCCATATCATCATCTATAAAAATCCCAGCATCTTTTAGCATAGCATCTATCTTTGAAACATCTTGATTGAGTTTTTCTCCAAACATAGACAAGTTTTTACGGTCTAATCTTGCCCGATAGCTTATTGTATATTGAGGGTAAGCTTTAGTAAAATGACATAAAAAATCTATGCACTTAAAGTAAGTTTCTGTGTTATATTCCACTAACTCTAAAGCAGATATTTGTTCAACAAACAATATGTCATAAATATTAGTTTGGATTTGTAATCTATCAATATTGAGTAAACTATTATATAACTTGAGTGATCCTACGCCAAGTTTATTTTGAGAAACCATACCCTTTTGTATTTCAATATTTTTCAAACCGAAACCAAGATAATAATCCGAATAAAGATACATATCACCCATACGATTAGAAATATATCCCTGTTTGTACCCATTTTGTAGAATCATAATTGTATCAATATTTTTTTTATAGATAAAATAACGCAAAGCACCATAGCCATTATCATCAAAACTGACCAAAACTTTTGATTTTATACAAGCAACATCCATTTCAAATATAGCAATAGCTCGATACATCCTAAACATAAGCTGTAAAATATCTAAACCTAACGTATTACAAAGTCTAAAATATAAAAAAAATCTCTTACACATACTCATAAAAATCTGCCTCGAGCTTTTTGCCAAATAATAATGATTATATTTGGCATGGGCTGGAAATAGATTATTCTTGGTATAAAAGCCCTGTCCTTCAATTTTTTCTTGTGTATCTGAAAATTTATCTTTACCACTTTTAAACGTAAGAAGAATAGCAGTCTTATAACCCTTGAGTCGCTTAAATAGCCTTTGGTAATTTTCATCGAAACCATACGAAAAACAATTGTCAAAAAGTACATCTGATGTATTTTGAGTATGAACTCTTTTCCCAAAAATTGACATTACCATAAAATATATACTTACCACGCCATAAAAAAGAGAGCTTTTGAATTTTTTTGGTGACAGAAGATAACTATTAGAACCATCATTAATAGTTGCAACCAAATAGTTTTTTATAGTATCTGCTACAATATTTTGAGGAAGCAAAAAATCTTCTTCTAAAGCACTTTCAATTTTCTCAAATTCTTTTCGATGCTGAGTATAATATTCTTCAACTTCATCATAAACCGAATATACTACTTGTCTATTCAAAATGAACATTCTCTCTTTGTTGCATTAGTCCTTCTAAAATTACCCAATCATTTGGCTCATCTATTTCATACATATTTTCTTCAGACATTTCATAAACTGCTATTTTGCCACTAAGCCTATTTTTATCCCTTAAAATATTGCCTACTTTATTGATATAAAAAGCTCCATTTTCTGCCAAAATACCATCAAAATCTTGCCTTCTAGGGCGATTTTTATAATCATAGTTGATAGGTATACCCTCAGGTGTCCAAAAAAACTTTTTTAATTTGACACACGTGAGTAAACTATCCGCCTTTTCGGCATTAAACAGTTCAAATGCCGATTTAAAATCTTCACTTGTTGTTAGCGGAGAGGTCGCTTGAACAAGAAAAAAATTATCCTCTAGTGAAAAAGTTTTTTTATGTAAAAATTCCAACATTACAGATTCTGTACTTGAAGTATCTACTGCATTTTCAACATCTCTGTCGTACACTTCAACACTTGAAAAATTAAATCCCTCAACAATTTCTTTAATCTTTTTGCAATCTGTTGCCACTACAATCTTATCAATAATCTTTGATTCCACCAAAGCTTTAATATTCCAATATAAAAGAGGTTTGCCACAAAAATCTTTTATATTTTTAAAAGGGATCGATTTACTTCCACATCTTGCTGGTATAAATGCTATATTCATAGGTGTATATCTTTTATAATACAAAGAATCACTTTTTTCATTTCTTTTATTTTCGATCGACATAAGTAACATTTCATTATTTTATCTCCATTTTAATACAATCCATTAGTTTTTAAAAATCCCATGATCTCTTTCACTTTGCCTGAAGATCCTTTTTTTGAAACAAACACTGCTTTGCTACTTTCGACAATAATTAAATCATCAACATCAATTGTAATAATAGGTTTTTGGCTACTTGTAGCAATAAAATTATTGTGCGCATTAACACTAATATGTGCACTACAACAAGTATTGTTATTGTTATCTTTTGGTAACTCATTATACAAAGATTCAAAACTACCCAAATCAGACCATTCCATATCTGCAAAAACAACTTTTATCAAAGACGATTTTTCCATTACTGCATAATCTATACTATCTTCAGGAATAGCACTCATTTTTTCTTCATTGATATAAATAGTATCTTGTAATATCTCTTTAGCTTCAAAAGCGATAAGTGAACTTTCATAAATTGTAGGGGCATATTTTTGAAGTTCTTCTAAAAAAACTCCCGCTTTAAAGCAAAAAATTCCACTATTCCAATAATAATTCCCCTGTTGTATATACTCTTTAGCTTTTTCTAAACTTGGTTTTTCTCTAAAAGAGACGACATCTTCACCATTGGATTCGATATACCCATAACCAATTTCTGGATAGTGCGGGTTAATGCCAAAAGTGACTAAATTTCCATTGGTGGCTAATTCTTTGACTCTTTTGATAACATCATCATATACTTTTTCATTTTTGATAAGATGGTCTGAGGGAGTTACCAAAACTATCTCATCAGAGGGCAAACACATACAAGCTAAAGCTATTGCAGGTGCCGTATTTCGACCTATTGGTTCAACTAAAATTTTACCTATCAGCGTTTGTCCTAATTCAGCTTTGATAATACCTAGTTGTTCTTTGTTGGCTACGAGAAAAATACTATCACATATTTGCCTATTTCGCTTTAGCGTTTTATCAAATAACGACTCTGTTTTTTGTGTCTCTTCGTTGTAAAAAAATTTAATAAACTGCTTTGGCATACATCTATGACTTATAGGCCAAAGTCTCGTTCCGCTACCGCCACATAAAATAATATTGGTCAAAATACCATCCTAAAAAGAGTTGCCATCTTTATTTCTTCGCATATCCGCTTCAACCATAAGGTAACACAACTCTTCTAATGTCGTTTTTGCTTCCCAGTTTAACTCTTTTTTCGCTTTAGACGCATCGCCTATTAACAAATCTACCTCTGCAGGTCTATAAAATTTTGGATTTACTCGAGCAACTTCTTTGCCAGTCTTGACATCAATTGCGATTTCATTTTCATCTTTTCCACGAAAATCCAAAGCTATATCAGCAGCCTTAAACGCCATTGTTAAAAAGTCTCTGACTGATTCTGTTCTATTGGTCGCCAAAATATAGGTATCTGGAGTTGGTGCTTGTAGCATCAAATGCATTCCCTCGACATAATCCTTCGCATAACCCCAATCTCTTTTTGCGTCCAAATTGCCTAATTCTAAACAATCTTGTAACCCTAGCTTTATTTTTGCAACACTATCAGTAATTTTTCGTGTGACAAACTCTTTCCCTCTTAGTGGAGATTCATGGTTAAAAAGTATTCCGCTTGCACCAAAAATATTGTAAGATTCACGATAATTT
This sequence comes from Sulfurospirillum arsenophilum NBRC 109478, assembly GCF_000813345.1. Taxonomy (NCBI): domain Bacteria; kingdom Pseudomonadati; phylum Campylobacterota; class Epsilonproteobacteria; order Campylobacterales; family Sulfurospirillaceae; genus Sulfurospirillum; species Sulfurospirillum arsenophilum. The sequence goes on from NZ_BBQF01000006.1 coordinate 7,645, forward strand.
ATAGTCATCCAATGGGCATAAAGCTTTGCCACACCATAAGGACTTCTTGGATAAAAGGGTGTTTTTTCAGTTTGTGGAACTTCTTGAACTTTTCCAAACATTTCAGATGTTGAAGCCTGGTAAAATTTAATTTTATGATTAACAAGCCTAATAGCTTCTAATAAATGTACTGCACCAAGGCCTGAAATATGCGATGTAGTCAAAGGTTGTTCAAAAGAAACTGCAACAAAACTCTGAGCAGCAAGATTGTAGACTTCATCTGGACGGATAGTATCAATCAATCTCATAGAATTGGCTTGATCAGTCAAATCATATTCAACTAATTTTAGATTTTCATGACCTTTGATTCCAAGTTCTTCAATTCTCCAAAAATTTTCAGAACTGGTTCGTCTATAAGTTCCATAAACTTCATATCCCTTATTAAGGAGAAGCTGACTAAGGTATGCTCCATCTTGCCCTGTAATACCAGTTACAATTGCTTTTTTCATAAATTATCCTAATATATTATAATTTTCCAGCGTACTTTTTCAATCGCTTCATACATTCGTACGTTCCAGCACCTTCATGCAAATGCCCACTCCATATCTCAGAAACCCAAGAGAATTGATAGTTTTCCATCTCTGAGAATAGCCCATCAAAGTCTATGCAACCTTCATCTATTTGGACACCTTCTCCATTATTGCCATAAGCATCAGAGATATGAACATGCCCAACAAAAGGCATAATTTTTTTAGTATATTCTTTTAAATCCACATTAAACAAATTGCAATAAAGTTGCGCATGACATACATCATATGTCATCTTAAAACCAAAATGATTACAAAATAACTCCATATCATCTGCTAACATAAAGCCATGCTGAAACCACTCTCCACCCAAATACCAAGGACGAGGAGGCAAGTTTTCTGGCAAAATATCTATTTTATCTTTATCAAAACGTAATTTTTCAAAATTTCTTATAGCTTCTTCTGTTAAAAATCGTGTATCACAAAGCTCTTTTTGATTTAAAAACATTCCACCAAGATGAACTACCATTTTAGGTTTTGCATTTGGGAAATACTTCGATAATTCTAAAGTTTTTTCTATGCTTCTCTGAATAATATCGAGAGATTCGTCAACAATTGCTTTGTCTTGTGAGCATATATCAACAAGTTTTCTATTGAAAATCTCAGGTGCATGTAAAATCATTTGTGAATTTGAAATCTTACTAGGTCTAAAATCAACATTTAAATCTGTTTCTGAACAGTGAAATTCAACAATTGGACTATTTAAAACGCGGTATTTTTCATAATCATGAAATCTACATTTTATTCCCCAATCTTTGGTAAAAGAGAATTTTTCCCACTCTTCTATTTTGACAATATCTCCAAAATCTGTACTATTAATATAACAATCTTTCTTTACTTCATTTCTAAGAACTTTCCCAAAATAGTCCTCTATCTCATGAGAAAAAATACCTTTTCCTGGTGATTTAAACACTACATCATTTCTAATAAGCACATGTCCTACAGGTAAGTCTCTTATCGGTACTGCTGATTTTGCAAAGGCCTCTTTATTTAAAATTTCTGCTTGATTAACAACTTTTTTTGAAGTCAATGCACTCTCAAGTGACCTAATCTCTTCAACCATCTGCTTAAATTCAGCAGGAAGGATAGAAGCTTTATGATCTGGCCCAGCTTGATTTTGATCAAATGTAATATGTTTTTCAATTACCTTAAAGCCCATAGCGACACATGCTACTGGTATAAAAACACCTCTTTCATGTCCAGAATAACCTGCAACAAAGCCTGAAATCTCTTGCAAAACATCTACAAATTTTAAATTTAGATTTTCATAGGGTGCTGGATAGGTAGATTGTGATAGTAAAAACATATATTTAACCATATTTTTTTTGTACAGTATGGCACATTTTCGTATATCTTTTTCTTCCCACATTCCCGTAGAAATAAGTAATGGTCGACCATAAGAGTTTGCTTTTTTTATTAATTCGATATTGGTCATATCAGCAGAAGCAATTTTAAAACCACTGACACCTAATTCACCTACAAAATCTGCAGACTTTTCATCAAAAGGTGTAATAATTAAATCAATCTTTTGCTCATTACAATACACTCTAATCTTACGATAATCTTCATGACTTAATTCACAATCCCGTAGCAACGGAATAAGATATTCAAAATTCCACTCTTCACTATTGGCATCATTCAAAATCTTTTCTGAATAGATCGCCTCTAAATCTCTTTTCTGAAATTTAACTGCATCTGCCCCAGCCAATACAGAAGCGTCAATAAGCTTGATAGCCTCTTCGAAACTGCCATTATGATTAATGCCAATTTCTGCAATAATATAGCTTTTAGTCTCTTCGTTATTAAAAATTTTATCCAATTTACCACTGTTATAATAGTTCACTTTTGAATCCTGCCATATTTGTCTTCGTATCTAATAATATCATCTTCACCAAAATATTCGCCCAATTGAACTTCGGTAATGATCAGGTTTTGAGAATTAGAAACATTTTTTATTTTATGCTTACACCCAGTAGGAATATAGATATATCTACCCGTTTCTGCAAGAAATTTAGACTCCTCTAAAGTTATCTCAGCAAAGCCTTTAGTGATAATCCAATGCTCTTCTCTTTGCTTATGTTTTTGAAGGCTTAACTCTTCATTGGGAAACAATGTAACGACTTTTGACTGTACATGTTGTGCTAAAAGCGTACTCTTATAAAAGCCCCAAGGCTTGGAAACAATTTCATAGTCAAGCTCTTCTTCTTCTATATTTGCCACTTGCAATAAATCAAAAGCATAATCTTTTAACAACATAATATGAAATTGCTTTTTGGTGATGACATTGATAAGTTTATTCTCCTTGTCAACTATGGGAATAAAGGTAATTTTTTCAGATTTAAAAAGCTCTATAAGAGTATTAAAATCATCATCAAGAGTAATTTTAATGATATCTTGGTTGTAAGCAATCTCTTTATTTAAATTATGCCCATCAATAAGTAACCTTCTGATATCTCCATCTGTTAAAATACCTACTAAAGCGTTATGATCATCGACAATTAAAAGAAACTTCTTCCTATTCAAATCTATTCGCTTGATAGCTTCTATAACTGTAGCATAACAACTAATGGTAAGATTTTTAAGCATCTATCACATAACCTTTTATAAAATTTATTTACTATTTAAAGTCAAACGGCCATTCACTAACGTGTATATTTTTTCGCATCGCTGTATTGTACTTAATCTATGAGCTATAATAATAAGTGTCTTATTGTTGCTAACATCATAAATCTCGTCCATAATTTGTATCTCAGTTGCATCATCAAGTGCAGAAGTAGCCTCATCGAGAACCAATATTTCAGGGTCATCATACAATGCTCTTGCAATAGCAATGCGTTGTTTTTGGCCACCGCTAAGCATGATCCCCCCTTCGCCAACAGGAGTATCTGCGCCTTCTTTAGTTTGTAAAAAATCATATATTTTTGCTTTTTTAAGACACTCATCTACTTTAACTTTGTCATAATCTCCAGAAAAAGCTATGTTTTGACCTACTGTACCATCAAAGAGATAAACTGACTGAGGAATATAGCCTATTTTCCTTCTCCATGATTTGACATTTGAATATTCTAAATTTACATTATCAATCTTAATATTACCATTCACAGGTCTATATAAGCCTATGATTAGATCAACTAATGTACTTTTCCCACCACCGCTTTCACCAACAAAGGCAATTTTTTCTCCTTTGATGATTGTAAGACTAATATCATCAAGAACTATTCTACTTTTTTCATATTCAAAGCATATATTCTGCAATTCTATTTTGTGATTAAAATAAATCTCTTCGTCCCCTAAATTTTCACTATCATACATCAAATCATTATGAATGATTTCCAATGCTTTATAGTTAAACATAATAATATTATAACTTGTTGTAATTCTATTTACTGAAGGGAGCATCCTATAAAGTGATAAAACAAACATTGATAACATAGAGAGAGCTTCTCCAATATTACCTTGATTTTTCCATATCATATACATAATAATAGAGATGATAATACTAAATCCTATTGCTTCTAGTAAAAGCCTCGGCACTTGTAGAAGTGTTTGTGATTTAATATTTGCCTGAGCATGGCCATGACTTGATTTTTCAAACTCCTCAAGCACCATTTTATCGTTAGATTTTAATTTTAAAATCTTAAAATTTCCAAAGCTCTTATTGATAATCTCATAAAAGAGTCGTTGAAGTTCTGCCCTTCGAAAGCCTTCTTTTTTCATTCTTACAGAAACTGTTTTCAACATTATGACTGCATTAATCCATAAAACAACAGTCATTGCTAATGTCACTTGATAATCAACCCATAACATCATCATATAGATAAAAATAACGATGAGTACTTCACTCATCATAAATACACATGAAGAAAGGAGATTTGTAAAGCCAGATGCTTCACTTATTATTGACTTTGTAAGTGTAGAGGAATTTTTGGTAACAAAATTTTTATATGGCATTCCCATATAATTTTCAAAAAGTCTATAAGCCAAAAGGTGGTATCTACCTTGTGAAAATTTTGCTAGCTGGTAGGTGTATACAATATTGATAGCACTTCTGGCAATATAGAAGAGAATCAGGAGGCCTCCAAATGCCATTACAAAATTAATATTACTCATAAAACCATAGGTATCATAGATATAACTATAGTAGCGGTTATTGTGAATTGTATCAAAATTCATCACTACCGATAAAAAAGGCATTATGACGGAAATCCCCAATGTCTCAATTATTGAAATGAAAATAGAAAATAAAAAAAGTATTGAGAGGTATGTTTTGTCTTTTTTTGTCAAGATATCTTTTAACTTGGAAAGTATATTTTTCATATTTAATCTTACAACCTTATACCACGACATATCATATATTTTATACTATTACGTAATTCCAACAACTTACAAATTTATATGTATCTTAAAAAAATCCACATACCAATCAATAAATTTATCAATTCCTTCTTGAATTGGTGTCGCAGGCTGATAGCCTAAATCCGCTACAAGATCGCTCACGTCAGCATAGGTAGCGGGTACATCACCTGCTTGAAGAGGTAAAAAGTTTTTCACAATCTCTTTGCCTAGTTTTTTCTCAATTGCACTGATAAAATCCATTAATTTCACAGGATTATTATTGCCTATGTTATAAACCTTGTAAGGCGCAGACGAAGTAGAAACTCTACCCTCTTTTCCATTCCATGTTGGATCACTTTTGGAAGGATTATCAATAACACGTATAACTCCCTCAACAATATCATCAATATACGTAAAATCTCGGTACATCTCACCATGGTTAAACACATCAATAGCCTTACCTTCTAAGGCCGCTTTTGTAAATAAGAACAGAGCCATATCAGGTCTTCCCCATGGGCCATAAACGGTAAAGAAACGAAGGCCAGTCGTTGCTATACCAAAGAGATGACTATAGGTGTGCGCCATCAGTTCATTTGATTTTTTACTTGCGGCATAAAGACTAATAGGGTGATCGACGTTATGATCTGTGGAAAAAGGGAGTGTTTCATTAAGTCCATACACAGACGAACTACTGGCATAACATAGATTTTTAACATTATAATGTCTGCAACATTCTAATATGTTCATAAATCCAATGATATTGCTATCAATATAAGCCTGTGGATTGGTAAGGCTATAACGTACTCCTGCTTGCGCAGCAAGATTACATACGGCATCAAACTTTTCAGATTCAAAAAGCTTGATCATTGCTTCTTTATCTTCAAGGTTTATTTTTATAAAGTGATAGTTTGGATGTATTGAAGATTTGAGCAAAACACCATAAGGAATACTTTTACCTTCTTCAAGGCTATTGATAATCCCACTTCTTTGAAGTCTTCCATATTTAACATTTTGGTCGTAATAGTCATTGATATTATCAAGTCCCACAACTTCATCGCCTCTGGCTAAAAGTTTTAATGCCAAATGGCTTCCAATAAATCCTGCCGTTCCTGTTATAAGGATTTTCATAAAATTTTGCTCCTAAGAATCACTGTTAAATATGTCTCGTGTAAAAACTTTGTCATCAACATCCAAAAGAGCACTACTCAATCGATTTGCAATAATGATGTCACTTATTTTTTTAAATTCTTCTAAATCTTTAATGACCCTTGATTTATAAAACTCATTTGCTTCAATCACAGGTTCATAGACGACAACTTCAATACCTTTAGCTTTGATACGCTTCATCACACCTTGAATGGCAGAACTGCGAAAATTATCGCTTCCGCTTTTCATGACCAAGCGATACACACCAACAACTTTTGGATTCTGCTTAATAATACTGTCTGCAATAAAATCTTTTCGGGTTGTGTTGGATTTAACAATAGCTTCAATAAGGTTCGATGGGACTTCCGCATAATTGGCTAAAAGCTGTTTGGTATCTTTAGGAAGGCAGTATCCACCGTATCCAAAGGATGGATTATTGTAAAAATTCCCAATACGAGGGTCTAAACAAACCCCTTCAATGATCTCTTTCGTGTTAAGCCCATGACTTAGCGCATACGTGTCTAGTTCATTGAAATAAGCAACACGCATAGCAAGATACGTGTTAGCAAAAAGCTTTATAGCCTCCGCTTCAGTAGATTCCGTATAAACAATAGGAATCTCTTTTTTGATAGCACCTTCCACAAGTAATTCAGCAAAACGCGTTGCACGTTCACTTTTTTCGCCAATAACAATACGGGAAGGATATAAATTATCATAGAGAGCTTTACCTTCACGTAAAAATTCAGGGGCAAAGAAAATATTATCAACACCAAACTGGGCTTTAAGTTTTTTGATATACCCAACAGGAATAGTTGATTTTACAACCATTGTTGTTTGAGTGTTATACGCAAGAATATCTTTAACAACACTTTCAATTGAGCGTGTATTAAAATAGTTCGTGTCAATATCATAATCGGTAGGAGTTGCAATAATAACAAATTCAGCATCTTTATAGGCTTCATGCTTATCCAGAGTTGCTCTAAAATTCAGAGGCTTATTCTTAAGATACTCCTCGATCTCTTTATCTTCAATCGGAGCAATTTTTTGATTAATCATTGCCACTTTTTCAGGCACAATGTCAAGGGCAACTACTTCATGGTTCTGTGCCAGCAAAATACCATTTGAAAGCCCTACATAACCTGTTCCAACGATTGCTATTTTCATTATAATCTTGCGTCTACCAATGATTTTGGTAAAAATGATTTAATATCATAAACAACTTGATGCTCATTTTTCGTAATATTTATCGTATTAAATTCTTTGTGAGAAACGGCTAGCACAAGCGCATCATAGGTATTCAAGGCTGGTAATTCTGCCAACAACTCCAAATTATATTCGTGCTTGACCTCTTTTGCATCTGCCCAAGGATCATAGATAGCTATCTGCACACCAAATTCTTGAAGTTCTCTGATAACATCAATCACTCGAGAGTTACGAATATCAGGGCAATTTTCTTTAAAAGTAATGCCTAAAATCAAAACCTTTGAACCTTCAATTTTATGCCCTTTTTTAATCATCAATTTGATCACTTGATTGGCAACGTAAATGCCCATATTGTCATTGAGTCTACGTCCTGCTAAAATAATCTCTGAGTTATAACCTACTTCTTGTGCTTTATGTGTTAAGTAATAAGGATCAACCCCTATACAGTGGCCGCCAACAAGACCTGGGCGGAAAGGAAGAAAATTCCACTTTGTTCCTGCAGCTTCCAAAACTTCATTAGTATCAATCCCCAAACGACTAAAGATGATAGAAAGTTCATTGATAAAAGCAATATTAATATCACGTTGAGAATTTTCAATAACTTTAGCGGCTTCTGCCACTTTAATACATGAAGCTTTATGGGTACCTGCTGTGATAATACTTCGATATAATGCATCTACTTTATCCGCAATAGCGGGTGTTGAGCCTGATGTTACTTTAAGAATTTTAGTCACAGTATGCGTTTTATCACCAGGATTAATGCGTTCAGGAGAATAACCGCAGAAAAAATCAATATTAAATTTCAAACCTGAAAATTTTTCAAGAATAGGAACACAATCGTCTTCCGTAGCACCTGGATAAACCGTACTTTCATAAATAACAATATCATTTTTTTTAAGCACTTTTCCAACAGTTTCACTTGCCTTAATAAGAGGTGTCAAGTCTGGACGCTTGTTTTTATCAATGGGTGTCGGAACGGTAACAATAAAAATATTGCAGGCACGAAGTGTTTCAAGGTTGGTGGTAAATTCCATATTATGAGCAATCGCTTCTTTCACTTCAGCTTCAGTAAGTTCAAGTGTACGATCATAGCCTCGTTTAAGCTCATCGATGCGTGTTTGAAAAATATCAAAACCAACAACAGAATATTTTTTTGCAAATTCAACGGCTAAAGGAAGCCCTACATATCCTAGTCCAATTACTGCTATTTTATCCATTATTGACCTTTGTTATATCTCTTCTTTGATTCTTAAATAAACAGGAAAACGTGGCTTTCCACCTTTGGTAATCTCTTGAAATTTATAAGTAATTTTTTGTCCAATCGCAGGGGGATTCTTACGATCCTGATCGTTAAAACCTGTGCCAATATCGAACAAAACACCTTCATCGTTTTTACATGTAAGTGAGCCAAAAAGATTTTTGTACTTTCCCTCACCTTTATGATGCTCTACCACTTCACACTCTGCATCTTGAAAGCTTTTCAATTTGAGAGCATTAGGGTCGCGTTTTGTCACATACTTTGAATCAGGATTACGAACAACAACACCTTCACCGCCACCTTTTTCGATCTCTCTCAAAAAGCTTCTAAGATGTTCTTCATTTTCACATGTAATCTGTTTGGCAATTCTTAAATAATCCGCTTGATTAAGTTTGAGATAATACTCTAACTTCACTAAGCGTTGAATTAAACCTCCATTTTCACTGGGGACATCAAACGCATAAAAAGCAATGTTTTTCCACCCATCATGCGGCTCTTTTTTCTTCACTATGGAGATAATATTCTCAAAATCGCCTCGTTTACTCCACAATTCACCATCCACAGCAAAAGGAGGAAAACCTTCCGTAAACCAAGCAGGAGCAGAGAGTTCAAAACCACCTCTGGAAATGAGCTTTTGTCCATCCCAATACGCTCTTACCCCATCCATTTTTTCACTCATAAGCCACCCAGAAACATCTTGTCCTTCCCACTCTTTGAGCAACATCAGCTCAGGTTTGGCCGCAAATGTTAAGCTTACAAGTATTAACCAAAGAGTAATAAGCCGTCTCATCTACGCTTCTAGCTTATATTTTTCGAGATACCAAATGATGGTTTTAAGAATGCCACTTTCAAAGTTTTCTTCCGCTTCCCAGCCCAATTTTGTCTCTATTTTTGTGGCATCGATGGCATAACGTCTATCATGCCCTGCTCTATCTTCCACGAAAGTAATTAACTCTTTGTAGGAAGTTTTTTTAGGTTTTAGAGTATCAAGTATTTCGCAAATTTTATGGGCGATATAAAGATTGTCTCGCTCATTTCTACCACCAATATTATAGGTTTCACCCGAGTTGCCTTCATGAAAAACCAGATCTATCCCTTTGCAGTGATCTAAGACATAGAGCCAATCACGAATATTTTTACCATCGCCATAAATAGGAATTTTTTGATGACTAAGTGCTTTACGAATAATCGTAGGAATAAGTTTTTCATCATGTTGTTTCGGTCCATAATTATTGGAGCAGTTCGTAATGACAGTGTTCATACCATACGTATGATGATAAGCACGTACAATCATATCACTTCCCGCTTTTGAAGCCGAATAAGGAGAGTTAGGTGCATAAGAGGTCATTTCAGTGAATAAGCCCGTAGCTCCTAATGTGCCATAGACCTCATCGGTAGAAATATGATGAAAACGACACTCCTCATACCCTTCTAAATGTACAAAAGGTTTCTCCATCCAATTCTTGTACGCAACATCAATGAGTGTAAACGTTCCATTGACATTGGTCTCTATAAAAACGCCTGGATTTTTAATGGAGTTGTCAACATGGGATTCTGCGGCAAAGTGAATCACCCCTTGAATATTATAATCTTCAAAAATCGATTCAACCAATGTTCGATCGCAAATATCGCCTTGAACAAACGTATAGCGTTCACTGTTTTGCACTTCAACGAGATTATCTAAATTGCCTGCATAGGTTAAAAGATCCAGATTCACGAGATGATAATCGGGGTATTTTTCGAGAAAATAAGGCACAAAATTAGAGCCAATAAAGCCCGCACATCCAGTCACTAAAACATGTTTCTTATTCATTTAACCAAATCCTTTAGATACTCTCCATAACCGTTTTTACTAAGAGGCTTTGCGATCTCTAAGACTTGCTCTTTGTTTATCCAGCCATAGTTATAAGCGATCTCTTCCAAACAAGCGATCTTATACCCTTGTCGTTTCTCAATAGTTTGCACAAACATTCCAGCTTCAATTAAACTATCATGTGTTCCTGTATCAAGCCATGCAAAACCACGACCCAACACCTCAACTTGGAGATTTCCTCGGTTGAGATAAGCTTCATTCACCGATGTTATTTCAAGTTCACCTCGCTCTGAAGGTTTAACAGCTTTTGCAATCTCAATGACGCTATTGTCATAAAAATAGAGCCCTGTAACCGCAAAATTTGATTTTGGATTTTTAGGTTTTTCTTCAATGCTAATTGCTTTTTGATTTTCATCAAATTCTACTACGCCAAAACGCTGTGGATCTTTGACTTGATAACCAAAAACAATCGCACCTTTTTCCAATTTAGCTGAGCTTTGAAGCAATGGAGTAAAGCCTTGACCATAGAAGATGTTATCACCCAAGATCAAGCAGACACTATCATCACCTATAAACTCTTCCCCCAAAATAAACGCTTGCGCAAGTCCATCAGGACTTGGCTGAATTTTATAAGAAAGGGAAATGCCCCAACGAGAACCATCACCCAAAAGCTCTTCAAATTTACCAATATCATGGGGTGTCGAGATAATAAGTATCTCTCGAATTCCTGCGAGCATCAGTACTGAAAGGGGATAATAGATCATCGGTTTATCGTAAATTGGCAACAGTTGTTTGCTAATCGATTGGGTTACAGGATAAAGCCTTGTTCCGCTTCCTCCTGCTAGGATGATCCCTTTCATGTTAGTGAAGCTCTGCTTTAGCGGTTGCTATAAGCTCGTTCAGTTTTTTCTCATACAATTTCGCATTATCCGCATTTGTTGACTCAAAACGAGTCACTAAGACTGGCGTTGTATTGCTCGCACGTACTAATCCCCAACCATCGTTAAAGATAACCCTTACACCGTCAACATCAACGATTTCTTTAATGGCTGGAAAATCTTTTGGAGGATTTTTCAAAAGCTCTTTGACTTTGTTAACCAGAGGGAATTTGTCGTTTTCATTGGTCTCAACTTTAAGCTCTTCGGTAGAGTAAACGACAGGAAGTTTAGCGATTTCTGCATCTACATCCAAACCATTTTTCACCATTTCTATCATACGAAGTGTTGCGTAAATGGCATCATCATAGCCAAAATAACGATCATTAAAGAAAAGGTGACCGCTCACTTCGGCTGCAAAATCGGCATTGGTTTTAGCGATCATCACTTTGAGGTTACTATGTCCTGTTTTGTACATAATCGCCTTGCCACGTTTGTTGATCTCATCGTACATGACTTGGGAACATTTTACTTCGCCAATGACCGTTGGATTTTTCATAGCACTTGAGAAAAGAATCGCCATGATGTCACCTTTGACATTGTTATGCTTCGTCAAAAACGCGAGTCTATCGGCATCGCCATCATAAGCAAAGCCAAGGGCATATTCACCTTCAAGCTCTTTTTTAATATCCTTAAGATTTTTTTCTACCGTTGGGTCTGGGTGGTGATTTGGGAAAGTGCCATCTGGGTCTGTATATAAACCTTTACATGTAAAGTCTAAAGCTTTAAAAACATCTTGCACCACGACACCTGCGACGCCGTTACCACAGTCATACACAAACGGTTGGTTGAAGCCTTTAAGATGGTCAAACTCTTTGATAAGATAAGCAATATAGCGCTCTTTAGCATTGATAAATGCAGAGCTTAAGTCATCTTCGATTTCAGTATCATAATTGGCAATAATTTCTCGACCAAGTGCGTAAATATCTTCGCCAAAAAAGGGTTTTTTATCAATCGTAATTTTAAAGCCATTGTATTCACTTGGATTGTGAGAACCGGTAATCATAATGGAAGCATTAGGCGTTACGCCATCAAAATCTTGAAAGTTACTAAAGTAATTCACAGGCGTTGCAACCAGCCCCATCGTCAAGACTTTACAACCCGCTTTGTTAAGTCCGCTTGTGAGATACTCGCACAAAATTGGTGAGTGTGAGCGCGCGTCATAGCCAATCGCAACGGTTTTACCCACTTTGACAATCTGTTTTCCTAAAAAATACCCAATTAATTTTACGGTTTGCTCGTTAAGCTCTTTTTCGTAGATACCTCTGATGTCATACTCTCTAAATATCGTTTTCAATGGTTCTCCTTGTATAATTCTTCTTCGATTGCGATGCCAAAGACATCCGTATAGGACTTTTCGACTCGTAAATTTTCCTGCATTGTAGCCAATGCACGCTGATAATCCTCTATAATGAGGTTGCCTTTAAGTAGTTCATACTTCAAAAATAGCCAATAGGTGTTCAGCACATCACTCTCGCAATACTCCTTGATGGTATCGATTTCCCCTGCATAATAAAGCTCCATAACCTGATCGCCATGCACATCGTATTTGCCAGGAAGCCCTACCATTGAGCAGACATGATCTAACTTCATACCTCGCACCGCCCCAAATTCACACAGATGATCGAGCAAATCAACATGAAAACGATCTGAATAGCGAGACCGATAATTTTCCCATTTGTTTTTATTCAGCTCTTTATTGTCAACTTCAAAATAAGCGTTACATGTAAGGTTGTATTGCATGGCACGAAGCATCAAAAGCGGCATATCAAAACTTCTGCCGTTAAAGCTCACCAGCTTAGGATTGTGCTTATTGATGAAGCCTAAAAAGTTCTTGATCATCTCGTGTTCATTGTTGCCTTCAATGCTGCTCACCTTGCGAAAGATGCCAAAATCATCGGCAATGACGGCTGAAATCGCCACGATTTTATGAAAAGAGAGCGGTAAAAAGCTGCTTCCACTCTTTTCCTCTTGCTCTTTTTGCGCTAAAAGCGAGACTTCAAGGTCATCTCCTTCAAGGCTTAGGACGCTTCGAATTAGCTTGGTATCAGGGATGGTCTCTATATCGAACACACAGATCATTGAACAGCCTTTAAGTCACTTTTAGTTAAAATTATAACTTAACTCATTTAAAAAGGGATGATACGGAATGAAAATTGCGATTGTAAAACTATCCGCACTGGGTGATATTATTCACGCCATGATTGTTTTACAATATATCAAAAAAAATATCCCAAATGCACAGATTGATTGGTTTGTGGAAGAAAAATTTGTGGGTATTTTGGAAAACAATCCTCACATCCATGCCATCTATCCCCTGCATCTTAAAAACAATACACTCCATTTTTTCAAAGAGTATCAAAAGCTCAAGATGATCTCAAAACAAAATCAGTATGATCTTGTTTTAGACCTGCAAGGACTCATCAAATCTGCCCTAGTTGCTAGAATTTTAAGTCCAAACTGTGTTGGTTTCGATAAACAAAGTCTTCGAGAACCGCTGGCTGCATTCTTCTATAAAACTTCTTTTCATGTTCCTTATGAAGAAAATGTCATTATGCGCAATCTCAAGCTTACATGTAAAGCTCTCAATATCGATATACCAGACATTCAAACCAAAGAACCTTTTTTATTTTCAACGCATAAAAGTGACATCACACCCTCGCTTCTTGTCATCACAGGCTCATCGTGGCAAAGCAAAGTGTATCCCAAAGAGCATTTTGTGACCATTTTCAATGCTTTACATGTAAAGAGTTTTATTGCATGGGGAAGTGAAGAGGAAAAAAAAGATGCACAGTATATCTGCGATCATACCAACGCAGAGATGCTTCCTAAAATGAGCTTAGATGAGCTAAAATCCATTGTCAAAAACAGCCATTTAGTCATTGGCGCAGATAGTGGTCCAACGCATATGGCATGGGCATTAGGGCGTCCTAGCATTACCATTTTTGGTCCGACACCTTCGGCGCGCAACACCGTTACAACCCCCATAAATTTGACAATAGATTGTGAAAAAGCTATAAATGCAAGAAATATCAATAAACATAATTTTTGCATTCAGCAGATTGATCCCTTAAAAATTATTGCATTAGCGAAGGAACTACTCCCGTGTTAGACGCTTTTTATGTATCAGCTTTTTGGCTGTTTAAACTCTTCGTTACAAAACTTCCCAAATCTTTATTGCGTATCTTGATTCATACGTTCGCAACGATAGGATACCTCATTGATGCGAAACATAACAAGATTGCCAAAGTCAATTTGGATCTTGCTTTTGAAGATCGTATGAGTGATAAACAAAAGACGGAAATTATTAAACAATGCTATCAAAATCTACTCTATCTTCTGAGAGAATTTATTGTCAATCAAACCATTTCTAAAGAAAATTTACTGAAAAAAATCACATTTCATAATGAACATATTTATGAAGATGCGATTCAAAAAAAGCAAGGTGTTATTTTTCTCACAGCACATTATGGAAGTTGGGAACTTTTATCGTTAGCGATGGGAGCAAAATTTGGCCCAATGAGTATTATCGGCAGAAAGCTCGATTCTGTTGCTATGAATGCTATATTAGAAAAAAATAGACAACGTTTTAATATCACATTGTTAGAGAAAAAAGGTGCGATGCGAGGTATGCTGAAGGCTTTGCAAAAAGGTGAAAATGTGGGTTTGCTTGTCGATCAAAATACAGCCGAGCAAGAAGGAATTCTTATCTCCTTTTTTGGAAAAAGTGCGCGACATACCCCAGCAGCAGCACAATTTTCAAAAAAGATGAATGTGACCATCATCCCTACTTTTATTACCACAAACGATTATGAACACTTTGATATAACGCTTTATGAACCAATATTGCCACCACAAAATGATGATGAAAAAGCCATCATCGATAGTGTTCAAGCACAAGCAAACATTACACAACAGGTGATTGAACAGAAACCTGATGAGTGGTTTTGGTTTCACAGAAGATGGAAAAATCAATATGAAGAACTCTACAAATGATTGCATTATCAATTGTTATCATTACCTTTAATAGCGAAAAATATCTTGAAGAAGTACTGAAATCATGTCTGTTTGCCGATGAAGTGGTGGTGGTTGACTCAGGCTCACATGACAACACCATTACGATTGCACAAAGCTTCCCCAATGTTACCCTTGTTCAGCAACCGTGGCTAGGATTTGGGCTTCAAAAGCAAAAAGGGGTAGACCTTGCACGCCATGACTGGGTGTTTGTTTTAGACAGTGATGAAGTCATCACGCAAGCGCTTCAAGAGGAAATCATCTTTACATGTAAAAGCTTTACATGTAAAGGCTATTTTGTACCTCGTATCAATTATTTCTTTGGCAAACCTATCAAACGTATGGGATTGTACCCTGATGCAACATTGCGACTTTTTGATCGAAAGAGTGCACACTTCAGTGAAAGTGCTGTGCATGAAAAAGTCATTTTAGACGGTGAATCCACTCAGTTACAATCACCCATGCTGCATTACGCATACGATACGATAGAGCAATTTATCGCAAAACAAAACCGCTACTCATCATTGGGAGCAAAACATAATTTTCTCAAAGCATTACTCAATCCTTCTTGGACATTTTTTAAACTTTTTATCCTCAAAGGTGGCATTTTAGAAGGTTGGCGAGGATATGTTATCGCTAAACTTTATGCTCAATATACTTTCTGGAAGTACATCAAATGAAAATTTTAATTCTAAAATTTCGCAACATTGGCGATGTATTATTGGTGACACCACTGTTAGATAACCTTAAAGCGCACTACCCTGATGCCCTGATTGATATTGCTGTCAATAAAGGGACAGAGACAATGGTAGAAGGACATCCGGCCCTGCATAGTGTCATCACCTATAATCGCTCCTTCATCAAAAGCCTTGGCATATGGAACAGACTCAAAGCCGAACTTGCATTTGCATGGAAACTTCGAACAACACATTACGATATCGTCATTAACCTCACAGAGGGTGATAGAGGCGCTCAATTAGCACTTATGAGTAATGCTCCCATTCGTATAGGCTATCACTCCAAAAATAGACTTTTTCACCGCGCATTTACCCATTTCTTACCACCTCAACAAATGCGCCATACACTCGAATGCAACCTAGACCCGCTCGTGGCCCTTGGACTTCCTATACTAACGCATAGAGCATCTATTTTTTGGAGCGAAAAAGAAAAAAATACAACAAAAGAATATACGAATTTTATTCATATTCATCCGGTCAGTAGATGGCTTTTTAAATGTATTGATGATGCGCTTATGGCACAGATCATTGATTTTTGCCAAGAAGAACTACAAACTCCTGTCATTCTTACGGCTTCACCTGATGAAATAGAAATGAAAAAAATTGAAAAAATTCTCTCATTTTGCAAAACTTCCCCCATTAATTTGAGTGGCACTCTCTCTCTAAAAGAGACCGCAGCGCTGAATGCTAAAGCCAAAATGTTCATTGGTGTCGATACGGCCATTATGCATATCTCAGCCGCCAATGATGTGCCTGTTTTAGCCTTTTTTGGGCCAAGTGGAGCATTTCACTGGGGTCCGTGGGATAATGCCCTTTCGCACAGTAGTTATACGCAAAGAAATGGTTTTCAAACAATGGGCAAACACCGTGTTCTCCAAGTCAATTGGCAATGTGCCCCTTGTGGAAAAGATGGCTGTAATGGCAGTAAAATCAGTGACTGCTTAATGCAAAAAGGGTTAGCTATAGAAACGATCAAACGCCATATTAAAGAGATGCTTCATGATTAATATTTTAGAACTCGAAAGCTCCAAAGGCTGGGGTGGACAAGAAAAAAGAACCGCAAGGCTGGTAAATTCTTTAGACAAAAACAACTTTAAAGTTTTTTGGGGAGTTCAGCCTAATAGCGAACTTTTAAAAAGAAAAAACGAGATCAACGCCGATTTTTTTGAAGTTCCCATCCGAAAAAGTTACGATCTTGTAGCACTGTGGAAAGTCATCAAACTTGTCAAAGAGCATCATATCGATGTTATTGCGACGCATTCGGGGAAAGATGGCTGGATAGGCGCACTTGCTGGACTTTTCACCAAAGCCAAAGTGATTCGCACTCGTCATCTCCAAACACCTATAACATCACCTGTCTCTTACAATCTCAATGATCATGTCGTAACCGTCAGTTCACAAGTTAAAGATTATCTCATCGGACGTGGCGTAAAACAAGAAAAGCTTTCCGTTATTTACACTGGTGTTGATACTCAAAAATTCTCACCATCCTTGAAAACAGATATTAAAAAAGAGCTCAATCTTTCGGAAGATACTATTGTGATTGGTATCGTTGCCGTCCTTCGTGCGGCAAAAAGACATCGTGATCTTCTTGAAGCTTTTGCGAATATCCAAACCGATAAAAAGGTTGTTGTCGTCATCATTGGTTCAGGTCCGCAAGAAGACAATATCAAGAATCTTATTGCAGAAAAAGAGTTAACACATCACGTTTTTATGCTGGGACATCGAGAAGATATTGATCAACTTCTCCCCTCTTTGGATATCTTTGTTCTCCCTTCCAATATGGAAGCACTAGGAACAGCTATTCTTGAAGCATCTGCATGTGGTGTACCATGCGTTGGTAGTCATGTGGGAGGCATACCTGAGTGTATCAAAGATCAAGAGAGTGGCTTATTGTTTGAAAAAGAAAATATCGCACAACTCACAGATGCCCTGACGACACTCATCAATGATGAAGTGTTGCGCAAACAATTTGGACGCAACGCTAGAGCACTTATTGAAGAGCATTTTTCCGTCTCTAAAATGACACAGGAAACAGAAGCACTTTATAAAAAGGCTACAGAGTGAGTGTTCCTGTTTTGATGTACCATCATATTTTACCTCAAAGCTCTTTCATCACTTCCAGCGTTGATGAGTTTAGAGAACAGATGTCTTTTTTAGCCCAAAATGGATGGACAACCCTTACAAGCGATGAATTTTACCGCTATAAGAAAGGTGAATTTACCCCTCCCAAAAAATCCGTTCTTATTACGTTTGATGATGGGTGGAGAGACAATTATATCTATGCCTACCCTATTCTTAAAGAGTTTGGGTTAAAAGCGACCCTCTTTTTAATCACAGAATGGATTGAAAAAGCGAGTGAATGCAAAGAAAATTTTGAGCCCATGAAGCACAAAGAGGCTAAAAAAGAAGTTTCGCAACATCCTGCAAAAGTCATTTTAAATTGGGATGAAATTGAAACAATGAAAGATGTTTTCGACTTTCATTCGCACACCTATACGCACAGAGATAACTGCTTTGACACAGTCACATGGAAAGACGAATTTCAAAAATCACGTCGTATGATGCAAAAAAGACTTGGATTTGACGATCTGCACTTATGCTGGCCACGTGGGATTTACGATGAAACGCTTATGAAACAAGCACAAGAAGAAGGTTTTGAAATACTTTATACCATTCAAAGAGGCATCAACAAACCCGATGGTAAAATGGATGAGATCAAACGAATAGCAGTAAAAAAAGGAGCAAAGTGGCTCAAAAAAACACTGTTTATCTTTTCAAATGATATGTTAGGCTCACTTTATGCAAGGATCAAAAATGATTGATTTAAGTAACAAAAAAGTTCTTCTTGTTCGCAATGACAACATAGGTGATCTTATCTGTACAACACCTGCCATTGAAGCGCTACGTAAAAAATACCCAAGTGCACAAATAGATATCGTGGTTAACAGTTACAATGAAGATGCTATTAAAGAAAATCCTTTTATCAATAAAACCTATATCTACACGAAGCCAAAACACAAAAAAGGATTGGTTGAAAAGATCAAAGCTGCTTTTGGTAAACTCAAAATTTTAGTCCAAATTATAAGTGAAGGTTACGATGCTGTTGTCATTTTCAGAGGTGGATACTCTAAATCAGCAGAGCTTTTTTCAACACTTTCCAGAGCACACTATAAAATTGGCGTCCAAAATAAAAATGGTAAAGATGGATTTACAACGCATATTATCCCCAATCCAAATACGCATGAAGTTATGTTTTGTTTTGAGTGTTTAAAACCTTTTGGAGTGATTTATGCTGGCGAAGGCACACGCTACTTTATTCCAGCAGAAATGATTCAAAAGTACACACCATACCAAAATGCAATCCTTTTTCATATCTCTTCAAGAATCACAGAAAACCGATACCCAAAAGAAAAATTTAAAGAAATTATCGATGCGCTTAAGGGAAAAGAGGTTGTTATCTCTGCCGAACCCGTTGATTTTGCGCAAGCACGATGGCTCGCTGAAAACACCCAAGCAGAGTTTATTAAAACCTCATCACTGAATGACCTTGGTGGGCTGATTGCAAACGTTAAATTATTTGTAACACTTGACGGAGGGGCAATGCATTTAGCTCCAGCCCTTGGCACAAAAACCATAGCA
This sequence comes from Sulfurospirillum arsenophilum NBRC 109478, assembly GCF_000813345.1. Classification (NCBI taxonomy): domain Bacteria; kingdom Pseudomonadati; phylum Campylobacterota; class Epsilonproteobacteria; order Campylobacterales; family Sulfurospirillaceae; genus Sulfurospirillum; species Sulfurospirillum arsenophilum. The sequence goes on from NZ_BBQF01000006.1 coordinate 27,294, forward strand.
TTAAGCGGTAAAACCAATATGAATCAGTGGCATCCGTGGGGATATGCCCATCTTGTCTTGCAAGATGAAAGTAAAAGAGCTGAGAATATCTCCATAGCAACCATACTCAAAACAATTCAAGAGAACCTATGAAAATTGACCTCTTTGAACTCTTTGTAAAATATGCTATCAAAAATAAAAAAATAAAAAAAATAAATGGCTGTATTGAGTCTTCTGAATTTCAGACAGTCGCTTTTCTAACCAACACGGCTATTGGAGATACTTTATTTAACACTCCTGTATTTAGGGCATTTAAAGAGTCTTTCCCTACAAAAAAAACAGTAGGGCTCTTTAATCCTGCAAACCTTTCTCTGTTTAAAACAAATCCTCATATCGATACTTTTCTCAGTTTTGATGGAAAATGGAATACCTTTTTTAAAACACTCAAAACACTGAAACAAGAGAAGCCTGACATTGTGTTTATCCTCCATTCCAATGAACCTCAAGCAACACCTCTTGCCGTTTTATGTGGCGCAAAATATGTCATCAAAATACCCAATGACAAAAATACCTATGCCTCTTTTCACTCAAATCCAAAGATTGCTCAAAATCTCGATAAACATGGTATTTTTGATCGCTTAAAGCAATTAGAATATATCAATATTGGTGCTTCCAATCCAACACTGGAACTCTTTTTAAAGCCCGAATGGGTTCAAACAGTCGATACTTTTTTTAACATGAGGGCCATAGCAGACGATGATATTCTGATTGGTTTTCAAGTAGGTGCGTCCACTAAAAGTAGAATGTGGTTTGAAGATAAATGGATCGAACTTGGGAAAAAACTTTTAGAGATCAATCCAAAAATAAAAATAATTCTCACAGGTTCTCCTGCGGAAAAAAAACTCACTAAACCTATCAAAAAAGCGTTACAAAGCGATCATGTTTTTGATTGTACAGGCATGTTTCCATTAGGCTCAGCAGCGGCACTTATTGGTAAACTCAATCTACTTATTACTCCAGACACCGGCCCTTTGCACATCGCAACTGCACTTAAAACGCCAACAATAGGGTTATTTGCAGTAGCAGATCCAAAAAATTCAAACGCATGCTACGATACACCGATACACCCTTTTATCAAAAAACCTAAAACGTGTGTTCCCTGTGTCGCCAAAAGATGTACCTATCAAAAGTGTATGTTACAGATAGAACCGGATGAGATTATAGAAACCATTCATCGGTACACTTTACTATGAAAAAAATACTTTTTATTGACACGGGAAAAGAGTATGGTGGAGGAACAAAGAGTTTCTTATATCTTCTTCAAGAATTACTTAAAGATCAAGAGCTTGATATCTATGTTCATTTTGAATATGACTATGCGTACAGCGGTACAACTATCTCCAAAGCAATTCACGCGATGGGAGCAAAATTCATTTATTCTGAGCCTAAAAAAAAGTTAACAAAATTCAAAAAAGAGTTGTTCAGAGCTATTTCAAAGAAGCTTCTTAGATCCATACAATACAAAATTAATTTTGAATATGCCAGTAATCTTCTTCGAAAAAACAACTATGATATTGTGCATTTAAATAACCATTTTAGTGAAAATCTTTACTATATAGAAGCTGCGAATCAACTCAAAATGAAGGTTATTCAACATTTGCGGAAAAATTCGCCTGTCGAATCAGAAAAATTGGAAAAATTAAGACAACTCTCATTTACGCCCATCAGTGTTTCCAAATCAACCTATAATTACTATAATGCAATCTTACCGATCGATCAAAATATTATTTACAATCCCGTCATAATGCCTCCCATGGAAATCTCTTCTAGCCCTCAAGATACTATAAACATCCTTATGCCAGCAAATTTTTTGTCTCTCAAAGGACATGCTCTTGTCTTTAAAGCATTCCTTGATATCACACGCAAAGATCTCAGGCTTCTTTTGGCTGGTGACGGTACTTTTGAGGGAGAACCACTTAAAAACTATACCCTCTTAAAACAAAAGGGTATCCTTATAGACTTAGGATTTGTTACCAATATAGAAGATTTTTATCTCTCTTCGGATTATGTTCTAAATTTTTCAGAAAATGAGGGTTTACCAAGAGCCGTCCTTGAAGGATTATCGCTTGGCTGTGGCATTATTGCTTCAGATATACCTATCGAAAAAGAGCTATACGATATTTGTGAGAATAAAAACAATTTTTACATCATACCGAGAAATCCAACGGCACTTTTAGAGTTACTGAATCACATAAAACCTATCCAAGAGAAGAAAAAAGATCTAAACATTATAGAAACATTTAGCATTCAGCACTATGTTGACTCTGTAAAAAATCTTTATAAAGCGCTTTTATAAAATTGGCTATCGCTTCTTCTTGGGAGTGTGTTATAGTATATAAATCAGGACATTTTCCCTTATAAGAAGCCCTAAAAACAGATGAATAAGGGGCACAAGGAGCATTGGACTGGACAATGAGCGACTTCTCATAGATAGGTCTTTGTTCCCTCCAAAAACAAGGTCCTGCAAAGTTGATTGTTGGGACATTGACGCTATCTGCAATATAACTATTGCCTGTATCTGAAGATATATAGAGATTTAGAACAGACATACGAGAAGGAAGCTCGCGAAGAGGGATTTGCCCTAACATGGAAATAATTGGATTTTTTGCATGAATATTTTTAGATAAATTTTCAAGATACACGTTTTCGTTTTCTAACCCAAAAATGTAGACCTCGCACTCAATCTCATCTAAAATAGCAAAAACTTTTTTCCATGTTTCACTATCAATCGTTTTTATTTTATTCCCAGCACTTAAACTCACACCCACTTTAAATTTATTACTTTTTAGAGGCATGTTTTGGGGAATGACCAGAGGTTTTTGTAACATTTTCCAATACCGATTTCGATCTAAACCCTCACCTATCATTTTTAAGTAGGTATCAATCGTAAGATCTTCAACGCTATGTTTTATTGTTTTCATATTGGAATTTAACAGTGTCAAATACCACTTATCCGCATACGTTGAAAGAGTCACTGTATTTTTGGAAAAACACATCTTTGCTAAAAAAAGATTGAGGCTATTAGGGATGAGAACATACACCGTGTGATAGTTGTTGAAAAAAAGTAAAAGCGCTAGTTGAATTTTTTGCCATATACTTTTTTTATACACGTTAACAACATATATTTGCTCAATTCTTTCATCATGATTTGCAAAAGGAAGATTGACGTGGTCCATTAAAATATCTGTTTTTTCTAAAACCTCGAACATGGGTGTCGTGTTGGCATAATCACCTATTTTTGCAGTTTGTATAACCAAATTTTTCTTTTTACATGTACGAAAAAAACTTACCAGAAACATTAATGGAAAGAAAATGATATATAGTATAAAATATCCCAAATATTAACCTTTAAAGGGGTTTAGTGAATAAATTACGTCATTTTACAGAAAAATACTATTTTTTATTCTTGTTTATTTATATTCTTTTTTTACCTATTGCACACACGGCATCCGTCCAAGCAATTTCGTTAGCTTTATTTGTTATTTTCTTTTTGTTGTTTGAATATAAAAATCTTAGATGGAAAGCTATACTAATACAAAAAAAGATCCTTTTTATTTTTAGTGGTTTTCTCGTTTTAGCATTGATTTCATTATGGTTTACCCCTGATGTCGTAGAGACGCTTAAAGAAATCAAGAAAGAATTGCTGAAGAATTTTATTGTAATGGCACTCTTTTTTTATTTTACACTCAGACAAGATAACATCAGTTTAGAAAAAATCCTTTATATTTTCTTTTTCTCTTTAACGTTTCATACACTCTACAATATTTACACATGGATAACCCATGGCGGATTTCCTTTTAGAGCAGGAGGGCTTTTAGATAATGGTGGAGGAGAAAGATTTGGCATCTGGGCAACGTACGCTCTTGCTTTTTCTATTGCTCTGTTTTTTACACACTATAAAAAGATCGCTACCATCTGTTTTTTAACATCACTACTCTCTATTGTGGCAAATAATACAAGAGCAACCTATGTTGCCGTTATTTTTATGGTAATGGCCTTCTTTACTCTCTTTATCCAAAATAAAAAAACAAAATTTCTTTTTATTGGAATTTTTCTGATAGCTTTTGCTCTCTTCTATGAATTTTCAGACTGCCTTTCAAACCGCTACAACATCAAAAATACGATCTCTAAAACACAAATGCTCTTGGAATTAAAACCATTTGAATTTGATAAGTTTGAGAAAGAATACGGAATTGACTACTCAATTTCAGCAAGACTTGCCATGTGGAAATCTGTCATACTTTATAGAGCACAAGAACCTTTTATACCTCAAGGATATGGCCGTTTTGTCTATGGAAAAGGAATACAAAACAACTTTAAACATGAACCAGAAAACATTCCTTTTGATGCGTATGCACAAACACACAATGATTTTTTTGGTTTTTTCTATGGTCTTGGATTGTTTGGACTTATCCTCTTTGTCTATTTTCTATATTTGCATTTAAAAATCTCCTATTTCATTGTAAGAAACACTCAAAGCACGCTACATAAAACATTTGCTACCTTTACATTTTTTGGCGTCATCGGTTTCATTGGATCCATCATGTTTGGTAGTTTCTTCGGGGATAGCGAAGCCAAATTATTTTATTGCTTGTATGGAATTTTATTAGGAATTCACTATAAAGAAACGCATGAAAATCTACCTTCTACGTCAGCATAAAACACCTTTTGGTGGTGCTGAAAATTATCTTTCAAGGCTGATGACTGAGCTTAAAAAAAATGATGTCGAATGTGAAGTCATCCACTCCTATGCACCAAAATTTCTAGCGTCTTGGATTAAAGCACTGTTTTTTAGCTTACAAGCTTGTTTTTTTAAAGGTGATAAATTCTACTTTTCACTTGACCGTATCACGTGTCCTGACATTTACCGTGCAGGAGATGGTGTTCATAAAGTCTTTTTAAAAAGCAAAAAGCACAGTTTTAATCTTTTAAATCCAGTGTATTGCTATTTGGAAAAGCGTTGCTTTAATAATGCACGCCATATCATTGCTAATTCACACTTCATCAAAAAACAGATTATGGAAACCTATGCTATTTCTTCTGAGAAAATCTCCGTCATCCACAATGGCGTACCACTTCCCAAAGCTTTTGATAAAGTTACATGTAAAGCAAAACTCATGGACTCTTTTGGATTAAATCCCTCGTTACCTGTTATCTTATATGTAGGTAGTGGCTTTGAACGCAAGGGAGTCAATGAGATGTTGCACCTCCTCTCAAAACTAACTACTCCATTTCATGCATTTATCGTTGGAAAAGAGAAGCGTATGGAGGATTATCTCCAGTTAAGTGCCTCTTTGGAAATTGCAGACTCTGTAACCTTCACAGGCGCACGCAGAGATGTGGAACGTTTTTACCAAGGCAGTGATATTTTTCTTTTTCCTACACGCTACGAACCATTTTCAAATGTCGTCTTAGAAGCGATGAGTTACGCCAATGCTGTTATAACAACGGCGCAAAATGGTGCATCTGAAGTTTTAGAGAAACGCTTTGTGATGGGAACACCCTCAGATGAGACGATTCTTCCTTTTTTAGAAACCTTACTCAACGACAAATCATTGCGCAGTTCAATTCAACACGAAAACGCTCAAAAAGCTACGCAGCTGAGCATTGAGCACAATGTTGCACAAACCTTAGAAGTCATTCATGCGCATCTTCATTGAACTCCCCACTTGGCTTGGAGATGCCATCATGGCAACGCCTGCTATTGAAAATATACTAGAGCACTATCCAAATGCTGACATAACCTTGTTTGGCTCTTTTGTTTCCACAGAAGCACTCAAAATGCACCCTCGCGTATCACGTAGTATCGTCGATGAAAGTAAAAAAGCATTTTTACGATTTTATTGGCTTTATCAACATGCTCAACAACTCGGCTCATTTGATATAGCCATTAGTTTTAGAAGCTCATTGACATCCTCTTTCTTGCTATGGTCTGTTTCTGCAAAAAAGAAATTTTGCTATACAAAAAATGTATTTAAGGGACATCAGGTCGAAAAGTACACCCAATTTATAGCAAAATCTTTACATGTAAAGACACAACCACTCCCTTTAAAGCTCTATCAAACACCCTTTCACTTTGATAAACCAACGCTGGGAATCAATCCAGGAGCAACGTATGGAAGTGCTAAGCGGTGGTATCCAGAAGAGTTTGCTAAAGTGGCGGCTTACTTTGCGAACCGCTATGACATTGTCATTTTTGGTGGTCCCAATGAGGTAGATATTGCAAAAGAAGTTGAAGAAAAACTCAAAGAAAATGCGATTACCAATGTAACCAATTTGGCAGGAAAAACAACCATTCAAGAGCTCATACAAAACATTGCAGGACTGAGCCTCTTTGTTACCAATGACAGTGGACCAATGCACGTAGCGGCTGCGTATCAAATCCCTACAGTGGCTCTTTTTGGACCAACAAAGTATAATGAAACAGCCCCATGGCAAAATGCTAACAGCACTATTCTTTCCCACGATCTTGTCTGTGCACCCTGTATGAAAAGGGAGTGCCCCATCAAAACACACGAGTGTATGCGGGGCATAAAAGCAGAAGAAGTTATTTCGTTGTTAGAGCGTCATCTATCGCTTGACAAATAATATGCCCGATCATAATGTGCATCTCTTGAATGCGCGGGGTATCATCGCTTGGAACAATTAAATTAATATCACAAAATTCACTCATAACACCACCATCACGACCTGTAAGCCCAATCGTTTTACACCCTATATTACGGGCAAGGCTAAGAGCTCGTACCACATTTTTACTATGACCACTGGTTGAAAAACCAATGAGTAAATCACCTTCACGTGCTAATGCTTCGACTTGTCTATCGAAAATACGATCAAAGCCAAAATCATTACCAACAGCCGTAAGAACAGAAGTATCGGTTGTCAAAGCAATACCAGCAAGTCCTCGTCGCTCACTCTTATAACGTCCACTCAGCTCTGCTGCAATGTGTTGTGCATCTGCAGCACTACCTCCATTACCGCACAATAAAATTTTATTGCCATTTTTCAATGTTTCTGTTGCAATAACACATGCCGTATAAATATGGCTTTGTAAACTCTCTATGGTTTTTGCAATCACTGTTTGATGCGATAACATCTCACGCTTTATCATTTCTATCATTATTTTATCCTTTTGCCTTTGTCTATGCTCATACTTCGTATAAAGACTTTGGTTCCGAGCTGACAAAAGTGAAGCAATTCACTTTTGCTTATCATCTCTCACCCTCTCAATAATCTTTGTTGTACTCTTGCCTTCTACAAACTGGACTAATCGTACCTCTTTAGCTATGTTGCTTCCAACAACCTCTTTCCCTTCATAATCAGCACCTTTAACCAAAATGTCAGGTTTAATGGCAGAGATAAGCTCTAAGGGCGTATCTTCTTCAAATGGGACGACAAAGCTCACAGATTCTAAGCTCGCTAAAACATACGCTCTATCTTCCAGCGGGTTGATAGGTCTACTCTCGCCTTTAAGGCGTTTAATCGAATGATCAGAATTAAGCCCAAGAATCAATATATCACCAAAACTCTTAGCCACCTCAAGGTACTTCACATGCCCTACATGTAAAATGTCAAAACAGCCATTGGTAAAGACAATTTTTTGATTTTTCTTGGTTTGTAAAAGATGCAGAATCTCTTCTTTGGTTTTGATTTTACTCTCAGCCGTAGCAGCTCTTAGGCTATGCTCATACGCATCTACTTCGTCTAGTGTGACAGTCGCACTGCCTAATTTTCCAACGACAACAGCAGCTGCTGCATTGGCAAAAGAAGCGGCTTCTTTCATACTCAAACCACAGGATAGCGCATATCCAAGACTGGCTAAAACAGTATCGCCAGCACCCGTGACATCATACACTTCACGCGCAACGGTTGGCATTTTAAGAAACTGTTCACCAAAAATTGCCATACCATCTTCGGAGAGCGTGATAATGGCATAGTCTAATCCCAAACTCTCTTTAAGAAGTGTGCCTGCTTTTTGCAGAGTTTCATCATCGTTAATGGCAATTTTTGTAGCGATACTTGCCTCTTTTTTATTGGGAGTAATCAGCATTGCACCACTGTATTTACGATAATCATCGCCTTTTGGATCGACTAAAATGGACTTTTGATACTTTTTGGCAAGCGCTATAACATTACATGTAAAAGTTGTTGTTAAAACCCCTTTGCCATAATCTGAGAGCAAAATGGCATCTACTCTAGGAATATAGGCTTCACATTGTGCTAAAAGAGCATCGGCCGAAACTTCGGTGATATCATCTTTGGATTCGCTATCATAGCGGACCACTTGCTGATGTGAGGCTATAACACGACTTTTTTTACTTGTTTTACGCCCCTCTTGCTTAACAATACCTTTGGCATCTGCCCCCAAAGTTTCAAGCATACAAAGAAGCTCTTTGCCGTTATCATCATTTCCTACAACACTTAAAACAGTTACTTTGGCGCCAAGACTTAAAAGATTGTTAACCACATTGCCAGCACCGCCTAAAACAGTACTCTCTTTTTGAATATCCACAACCTGCACAGGCGCTTCGGGAGAGATACGATCGCATTTTCCCCACAGGTAATGATCTAACATCAAATCGCCAATCACCAAAATAGAAGGCTGGTATGCTCGTAATCTATCCATGTTTTACTTCACTCTTAAAAATTCGCTTAATTTCAGGAACATATGCCCTAATACCCTCTTCTAAACTCATGCGTGGTTCATACCCTAACTCTTTTTGCGTTGCAAAAACATCTGCCTCTGTGTGCATCTGGTATGCACTGTATGGGTTGTCAAAATACTCTGTTCCTAAGTTCGTTTCGAGCTCTTTTTGCAAGATGTCTGCGATGTCTTGAAAACTTCTTGGATTGCCTGTTCCTACATTGTAAACACCGCTTTTACCGGAAGCTGCTGCTTTGATATTGGCTTGAACAACATCGTCAATGTAAATAAAATCACGTACAATTTTATCAGATCCATTAAAGAGGCGTGGTGTTTTACCACTTAAAATTTGAAGCCCAAGTTGTAAAACCATGGAAGCCGTTGTGTTTTTGAAGTATTCTCTTGGACCATAAACATTGAAGTAGCGTAGCCCAATCACACTCATAGACGGATTTTGTTTTGCAAATTCGCGGGCTAAGTGATCCATAGAGAGTTTGCTAAAGCCATAAACATTTTGAGGTTGTTCATGCCCTACTCTCTGAGGTGAAACAGCATCCCCATACGTTGCGGCACTTGAGGCATAAATCACAACAGCATTGCTTTTTTTAGCCAATTCAAGGATACTTTTAAAGGCGTTAACATTTGTTTTAACCATAATGCCTTGATCTAAAACCGTTGTATCAGAAATGGCGGCTTCATGAAAAATATAATCAAATTGATACGTATTCAGTTTTTTTAGAGCCTCTTCATCATTAATATCACCGCTAATGACTTCACCCTTAAAACCTATAAGGTTTTTGAAATGCCCAAAACTTTTAAGATTGCCATTGGAAAATGTAGCTTCACTTCTAAAAATATCAAAGACAACAACATTACATGTAGGATAATTTTCTTGAAAATAAAAAGCAAGGTTACTACCAATAAACCCAGCCCCGCCTGTAATTAAAATACTTTTTTGATTGAAATTCGTTTCGCTATAATGCATGCTAAACCCTAATTTTTGATAAGATTTATTGTATCCAAAATAAAATTAACGCAATATTTAGCCTCTGTGTCGAGGTCATTTCCTAAAAAGATCGTATTTTCGATACCCACGCCACGGGCTGCTTCTATGTCGCTTTTTTTATCACCAATCATCCACGAGCGTGAAACATCAATTCCAAAGTCTTTAATCGCCTCTTTAAACATACCGCTCTTGGGTTTTCGACACTCACAATTTGCTTCAGGAGCATGAGGACAGCGGTAGACGGCATCAATTTTAATGTTTACATGTAAAAGTTCTTGACGCATCCACGACATTAACGTTTGAAAGTCTTCTTCACTGTAATACCCTCGCCCAATGCCAGACTGATTGGTGACGATGATGAGCAGATACCCTAAGGATTGAAAATGTTTTAACGCCTCAAAAACACCTTCGCAAAATTCAAAATCTTCAATTTTATAGACATACGCTTTATCAATATTGATCACCCCATCGCGATCTAAAAAGAGTGCTTTTTGCACCTATTCTCCTAACTCTTTGGTAATATCACTGAGTAAATTGGTGTATTCAAGATAACCAAAAGCATCTTTTTGGGCTATCAATGAATTTTTAGCTCGCTGGAAAAAGCTTCTGGATTGTTCACGATTTCGCAGATCATACGCTAAGAATTTTCCCATGTAGTAGTTTGCATAAAGATGTGTTGGCTCTTTAATCAACACAATTTGAACCTCTTCAATCGCCGAATAAATTTGTGAATTTTTTTGAAGGGCAAGCGCAAGTTTGAGGCGCACCATATGTTGTTCTTCATCAACTAAAAGACTTTTTTTATACATCACAGAGGCTTCATTAAAAATGCCCATCTCAAAATAACCATCCCCTAGTTTATTCCAGATATCTTTGTCATTTGTTTTGGCTGCTTGTTGCTTGAGATTTGTCACTTTAAGCGCGAAAGGAAGAACGGTTGCAATGCGGCTATTTTGAACATTATGCGGATCTATAGAGTAGGCATCCACTAAGATATCAAACCCTTGTGCAATTTTGCCCTGTTTGAGATAAATATTGGCCAGTTGGAGTAAACAAACTGTATTACTTGGCTCTGTTACTAAAATCGTTTCAATGGCTTCTTTGGCTTTTTGAGTGTCGGTTCTTTCTACTTCGCATACACTGTGTGTTGCAGATAAAAGGCTACTCAAAACAGATAAAAATACGACAATCCCCCGAAACAAATTGACCCCTATTTAATGTAAGATTGGCTGGATTATACCCAAGTTTTATACAAATGAAAATAGTACATGAATGTAGTTCACAAAAACTAAGCAGGGTTAAAGTATGGTTAGTTATAATTTTTCACACACAACTCAAAAAGGGGTATTTCGTATGAAAAAAGTTTGCACAATTTTAGCAATTGCAGCAGTATCTAGTTTGATGGCAGCCGATGGAGCAGCAATCTACCAATCAAAATGTTTTTCCTGTCATGGAGAGAAAGCTTCTAAAGCAGCATTGAACAAATCACAAATCATTGCAGGCTGGGATGCAGCTAAAATCGTTGCTTCTGTTAATGGCTATAAAGATGGCAGTTATGGTGCAGCAATGAAAGGTGTTATGAAACCAATCGCAAGTGGTTTGAGTGACGAAGATCTTAAAGCTGTCGCTGCAACAATCGCTTCATATAAATAAAAAACTCTACACGATACAGGGGCAAAGCTCCTGTATCATCGTTATGCCACTGGAGCGCTAAAGCTTACCTCTTCAAGGCATGATTTTAACTTCCGTTGATATCAATCATCTACCCATTAATCCGGTGGGGCATATCCTGTCTCTCTTTTCTCTTTTTGTTTTAAAATATCCGCTTTTTTACGTTCCATCATCACCGCATCATTAAGTGCTTCTTCACTGTCAAATTGCGCACCATCTAAAAATTTTTTATGATCATCGAATTGTCCACTTCGAATCCCCCAAAGCAATGCCCACAAACCAAATGCTCCCAAAAGTGTGGAAGCTCCTAACATCATCGCAACAATCCAACCATCCATCTCTACGGCCTTTTAAAAACGTTTTTAATACGCATCGAATTCCCAACCACCACTAAAGAACTCAGTGACATTGAAAGCGCTGCAAACAACGGTATAACATACCCACTCATCGCCAAAGGAATCGTGACGACATTGTAAAGGAGCGAAAAGAGCAAATTCTCTTTCACCACACGAAGACTCTTGCGTGAAATCACAAAAGCCTCATACAAGCTTTTAACACTGTCGTTGGTAAGCACAACATCACTTACATCCACCGCAACATCCGCTCCACTGCCCATAGAAATCGCAATCTCACTTTGAGAGAGGGCTAACGTGTCGTTGATACCATCACCTGCCATAACCACTTTTTTCCCTTTTTGGCGCAACATTTCGATGTAGTCTGCTTTTTCATGCGGTAACAATGCCGCTTCAAACACTTCAATGCCTACCTCGTTGGCAATATCACGCGTCACGCTGACATGATCACCGCTTAACATGATGATCTCCAAACCAAGCTCTTTAAGTGCTGCTATACTCTCTTGAGCGCCCTCTTTAAGGCTGTCTTTAAGACCAAATGTTGCAACCAAGATACCATCAACGGCAAAAAAGTAGTGGCTGAATGCATCAAAATTTTCAGGCATCACCACATCAATACCAGCCTCTAGCATCATTTTGGCATTTCCACCTAAAAGCTGATGTACCTCAAACACAGCTTTGACCCCTTTAGCCTCGATCGTTTTGATCTGCTCTAGCTGCTTTACATGTAAAGCATTTTCACTCTCTTTTAAAAAGCTTGTAATGCCTTGGCTAATCGGGTGATTGGACGAATTCACAAGCGCATAAAGCAGTGATTTATCAAACGAGTGAAGATACGCATGTGCTACCACTTCAGGCTTTCCTTTGGTGATCGTTCCTGTTTTATCTAAAACCAACGTATTGCACTTTGCCATGCTCTCCAAAAACCCCGCCTCTTTAAATAAGATACCTCGCTTTGCAGCCAATCCAAGCCCCACCAGTGTTGCCACAGGCGTTGCAAGACTTAAAGCGCACGGGCACGCAATGACGATCACGGAGATCGCAATAATCAACCCCGTCTCAAACGAGCCACTTTGATAATACCAAAAGAGCAAGGTTGAAAACGCTAACAGGAGAATCGTACGGGAGAAATACCCTGAAATTTGATTGGCGAGCTTTTCTATCTTAGGCTTTTTATTCATTGCATCTTCTAAGAGCGTTACCAGCTTAGAGAGCATGGAAGAAGAGAAAGTATTGGTTGCTCGGTAGCGAATCACGCTGTCTAAACAGATCGAGCCACTCAAAATTTTATCGCCTTTTTGGGATAAAATAGGGATAGACTCGCCATTCAGACGCGAGAGATCAAAAGAACCCTCCCCTTCTAAAATAACGCCATCAATCGCCACTTTATCGCCTGCACGCACTTCAATGATCTCTCCAATCTCAACAGAATCCACACTGCTTAAAATCTTCTCATCCCCTTTGATGATAGTTACTTCAGTCGGCATAGAACTTCCGAAGGCATCCAACGTATCCACTGCTTTTTTCTTGGTTAAAACTTCTAAGTATTTTCCTGCAAACACAAAGGTAATAATCATCGTTACCGAATCAAAATAAACCTCAGCACTTCTAGAGAACATCGCATAAATCGAAAAAGTATAGGTCAGAGTTGCTCCCGTAGCAACCAAAAAGTCCATCGTCACATAACGGTGTTTAATGCCATAATACGCCCCTTTAAAGTAGACCGAACCCGTGTAAAACAGAGTTGGAGTAGCCAAAATAAATTCGGCAAAATTAAGAATGCTTTTGATGTTGCTTTCCATCCCTGTAAAATAGCCCGCATACTGTGCAATCGCAATCCACATGACGTTCATGGTAGCAAAGATTCCTACTAAAAGTTTGGAGTAGTACTCCCTGCGTTGTGCGGTAGCTCTCTCTTCGCCACTTTTAGGGTCATACGGATAAGCGTTATAACCAATACTTCGAATCGTCTCGATAATCTCTGAGAGTTTAAGGATGTCACCATCCCAAACGATCTTTGCTTTATTATTCGTGTAGTTAATGGTAACTTCGACAATACCCGCTTGCTTGGAGAGGACTTTCTCATTCAGCCATACACATGCACTGCAATGAATCCCTTCGATAACCAAAGCAATCTCACTAAAACCCTCTTTATTTGATTTCACGTATTTGGAGATAAAACCATCCAAATCAAACCTACTGGTATCATCCATCGTTACTTTGGGAGGATCTAAAGTCGCATCTCCCATTTTTTTATAAAATGTATCGAGCCCTTCATCCTTTAGAAGATGAAAAACACCTTGGCACCCTTTGCAACAAAAAAAATGAGGAGTTTCAAAACTTGTATCTTGGAGTAACAAAGAAGCATCGTATTCTAAATGGCAGTGATCGCAACATTTTTTGCTCATATTAATCTTTCATTAGAGTTCTTAGCGAACTCATTTTTTACACGCTTTCCAAGCAAAGCTTGAAAAACTACGCTAACCGCTATGGTACTGAAGCTTGCCTCCTATTGAGGCAGAAACTTTTTTGCAATTAAAAATTATTATAGCGTGACTTTTTTGTGATGAACCTGATATGAAAGTAGGCTTAATTTTTTTTTCAAAACCTTTGTGCTAAAGTGCCACCCCTACATGTAAATGTAGGTATTCATGGGTCAAGGGAAATTAGTGGAGAATATTCAAAAGCTCTATGTTAAAGCAGGCGTTTTCCTGATGCTTGCATTATGTCCTATTTACATTGCCATTTGGTATCACTCTCTCATCCTCGCCTCCATACTTCTTACCATTGTCACCAGCTTGAGCCTCTTTTTTGTTACAAAACTACTTAAAAGCAATGCAAAACTGAAAAATGAACTACGCAAAAATCTCTACATCGATCTCAACACCAAGCTTCCCAATCGTCTTAAACTTTTACGGGACAACAAAACCCTTGACCCTTCCATTGAGTCAACCCTGATTATCATCAATATTGACTCCTTTCAAAACACCAACAACTTTTACGGTCATAACTTTGGCGACAAATTCCTCAAAGTGATCGGTGAATGGCTCTCGCACAATCTCCCGCCGATTGATGCCACACTTTACAAGTTTGAAGCTGACATTTATGCCATTTTGATTCGTGTCCCTTTTAGCGAATACAACCTCAAAAAATACCTTAAAAAAATCTCGATGAAAATTACAAAAGACCGCATCATTTGCGATGACGTCGAAGTCGATACGACTCTTTCCATCGGTGCGCATCAAGGTAAAAAAAGCCTTTTAAAGCTCGCTTCCATTGCGTGTAAAGAGGCGAAAAACAAACGCCTCCCGTATATTGTTTACGATAAAAGTAGTCACACAGAAGCAGAGTACCATCACAATATGACCATGAACCATACGCTTAAAGAAGCGCTTGCCAAAGACTATGTGGTTCCTTTTTTCCAACCTATACTCAACCTTCGCACCAACGAAATTGAGAAGTTTGAAACACTTATGCGCATCAAAAAAGAGGATGGCAGTTACTACTTACCCGCAGAATTTTTAGATGTTGCTAAACACTCTAAGATCTACTCAAAACTCTCGATGTCACTCATTCAAAAAGCGTTTGAGACTTTTCAAATCTCCTCAAGTGGCTTTTCCATCAACCTTTCCTACCTCGATATGACCAATATCGTCACCACAACCTTCATCCTCGAAAAGCTCGAAGAGTTCAACGTAGGCCCATGGGTTATTTTTGAGATTTTAGAGAGTGATGGTATTGAGAATTATGAAGCAATTGCTAAGTTTATTGACCAAGTGAAGTCTTATGGTGCAAAAATTGCCATTGATGATTTTGGCTCAGGCTACTCCAACTTTGAACGCCTCACTGAACTAAGAGTTGATTTTATCAAGATTGATGGCAGTCTCATTAAAAATATTCACCACAATGAAGAGACGAAGATTATTGTTAAAACGATTGTGAACTTTGCTAAAGAGCTTAACATCAAAACTATTGCGGAGTATGTTCACTCAGAGGAAGTATTGCAGTGTGTTAAAGGGATCGGGATTGATTATGCGCAAGGCTTTCACATTGGCAAACCAAAACCCACCCTTCCTACTACGAACGCGCACAAAGCTTAGTTTTCACAAACAAGCAGAGGTAAATACCTCCACCTATCATTATAATGCCACCCAAATGGTACCACTCTAAACGTTCACCTAAAAAGATATAGGCTAAAAAACTTCCAAACAGTGGCATGAGATGAGTAAATTGTCCCGTTTTATCCGCCCCAATCTGTGCAATCCCCTTGTGCCACAAGTAATAGCAAAGTATGGAGGTCACAAGAACCACATACGCAAACACCCACGTGTGTTCTGTGACGATCATCACTTCTCGCGCTAAAGTGTAACCTTGCGCCAGATAAAAAGGTAAAAGCATTACAACGCCCAAGCTTACCGTCGTAATGAAAAACTCAAAACTACTGAGACTCTTCGGTCTAAATTTCACCAAAACACTGTAACTTGCCCAACACAAAGATGAAGCTATAACCCAAAAATCGCCTGGATTGAAACTCAACGTAAGAATACTCTCCACATCCCCTTTGAGTACCAAGAAAACAACCCCCAGTGTTGAGAGCACAATGCCTACAATCTGCCTCACAGAAATGCTCGTTTTAAGAATCACAAACGAGAGAAAAAGAATAATAATAGGAATGGAAGAGTTAATCAGCAACGCATTGGTGGCTGTCGTTTGTTGTAACCCAATGTACAAAAGTGTATTAAAGCACGCAATACCAAGGGCTGAGAGCAAAACTAAAATACCAAAATGGTTTTTGAGTGCGTGCCAAATTTTCTTTACATGTAAAAGCAAAAAAGGGAGCGTTACGATAAAAACGCCAAGCCATCTGAAAAAGGCTATTTCCCACGGCTCAATGACGCCTGCTACAAAACGCCCGATAACAAAATTGGCAGACCAAAAGAGCACACACAGTACTAAAAGTACATAGACTTGCATTTTTATCCTTTTTTTGAGGAGTGATTATAACAAATATAACGCCATTGCAACAAAATCGCTATACAATTTCAATAGGAATATGGAGTTTCAAGGAGATTTATGATGCTGTACCAACTTAATTTACGAGAGCTTACCTATGCACTCTGCGAAGCACTCGATTATGTAGGTATCGATGACACACTGCACGGAAAACGTGTAGCTTATATTGCCTGTGAAATAGGCAAAAAATTGGGCTGGAGACAATCAAAACTGGATAAAATAATGCTTATGGCGATGCTCCACGACAGTGGCGTCTCTTCAACAGGCGTTCATCATACCATCATGAGCAATCTTGATTGGGAAGATGCCCAAACGCATTGCACCAAAGGGGCGCGACTTTTAAGAAATGTCCCCATTTATTGTGGTTTTGCTGATGTTATAGCCCTTCATCATACGCACTGGGAACGTTTTACGTCTCACATTGATGATGAGACAAAACTTTACGCCAATATTATCTATCTAAGCGATCGTATCGATGCCTTGCGTTCTCAATTTGGAGCACACCTCCATCATGAAAAAGAGTATATTCGCTCCATTCTTCAAAAGCACACACCCTCTATGTTTGCACCCAAACTCATGGAAGCTTTTGTGGAGATTTCGCAGACAGATACGTTTTGGTACTACTTAGAATCCGAATACATTCACTACTATTTCAGAGATTGGATTGATCAAGGTGAAATTCGCGCTGTACCTTTCGATCTTTTAAAAAAAATCGCACTTATGTTTGCAGGCGTCGTTGATGATAAATTAGCGCATACGCACCAGCACCACACGTTAGGGGTAGCCTCTTTAGCACGTTATCTTTCACAATTATGCGACCTCTCGCTACGAGATCAAGAGATGATCGAACTTGCAGCACTCTTCCATGATTTGGGTAAGCTTAGAATCCCTGATGACATTGCTTGCAAAAACACCTCACTCAGTGATGAAGACAACATTAGGATCAGGCGACACGGCTTTGATGCACAAGTCATTTTACAACAGATCAAAGGCTTTGAGACTATTGCTAAAATCGTCTCCATGCACCATGAAACACTTGATGCCAAAGGCTACCCTTCTAAACTTAGCGCTGGGGAAATTCCATTGGAAGCACGTATTTTATCCACAGCCAATACCTTTGAAAATTTGATTCAGCAAAAATGTACACAAGCCTCTACTCCCCCAAAAGCAGACGATGCTTATGAAATGCTTGAAAGACTGGTAGAAGATCATAATTTGGATGCAACGATTGTTGATAAAATGGCAATGCACCTTAAAGATTGTTATGAAAAAGCTTTGCATCCACAGCTTTACATGTAAAAGAGTGCAAGAGCGTAGCACCCTTTTGAGAGAGAATGTGATAAAATTAATTTGCGTGTGTTCAAAAAGGGGTGGTAGCCTAATGCGAGTACTTGTCTTTTTTCTCTTTTTTTGCACGACACTCTTCGCACATCATACCGTTGAGCCTATTTCCATACAGCTTGCATGGCTTCACCAATTCCAATCAGCGGGCTTTTATATCGCCAAAGAAAAAGGCTTTTACGAAGAACTTGATCTTAATGTGACGATCAAAGAATTTCGCCCCAATACCAATATCGTTGAAAGTGTTATTTCAGGTGAAAGCACTTACGGCATTGGCAAATCTTCACTGATTATCGATCGCCATAACCAAAAACCTATCGTTGCATTGATGGCTCTGTTTCAACACTCACCTTCTGTTCTTATTTCTACCAATCCTGTTATCAAAACACCCGACGACCTCTTTAATCGTATCATTATGATGAGCATTGAAGAGTCTAGCTCAGTTAGTATTTTATCGATGCTTATGAGTCATGGTGTCAAAATAGAGGATATCTTTTTGCGTCAACCCTCTTTTAACCTTGATGATCTGATTAACAATAATGTCGATGCAATGGCGTGCTATATCTCCAATGAACCTTTTTTACTGAATGAGCGCAATATCACCCATACCATTTTAAACCCTAAAGAGCATGGCTTTGACTTCTATGGCGACATTCTTTTTACATCTGAGCGTGAAATATCTTTGCATAAAGAACGTGCTAAGCGCTTTTATACAGCGACCAAACAAGGGTGGGAATGGGCCTTTGAGCATATCCCGCAAACGGCTCAGCTTATTTACGAAAAATACAACACGCAACATAAAAGCCTTGAAGCTCTCATTTACGAGGGCGAAACGCTTAAAAAACTTGCTTTTGATGAGGATAAACCTTTTGGGATGATTGAAACTAAAAAATTTGAAGAGATCGCCAATGTCTATAAAATCAGTGGTATTCTACAAAATCGCTATGACTTACAAGGCTTTGTAGATCCTCTTCATTTTGCAAAAGATATAGTTAAAATTGGCATTTTATCTAGCCGAGAAGGAAGTGATACGTTTCCAAAAACATGGAGTGATAGTGCGCAATACTTAAGCACCCTCTTTCCTTCCCATCAATTTAGCATTGTGCCTTTAAATTTTGACGAGATGAAAACAAGTCTAGAAAAAGGTGAAGTAGAATTTGTCATCACCAACCCTGTCAATGCCATCCAACTTGAACAGTTGTATGGATTAAGCCGTATTGCAACACTTAGTCCTCGCTACAAAGAGCACTATTACAGTGAGTATGGCAGTGTTATCTTCAGCAAAGCAGATGCCAAGATTGAAAATTACAGTGATCTTAAAGGTAAAAAGGTAGGGGCGGTTTCGCCACACTCTTTTGGCGGTTATCTTTTAGGTATTAAAGAGCTTAATAATCCTTCACTTACCCAAAATACCACCTTTTGGGAAACGCATAACAATGTCGTCAAAGCTGTTTTAGATGGACGTATTGATGTAGGAATTATTCGAACCAATGTATTAGAAAAAATGCAAGATGAAGGCATTTTAAAACTGAGTGATGTCAAAATTTTAGGGGACAAAAAACATCCCAATTTTCCATTTGTATCGAGTACCGAGCTCTATCCAGAGTGGGTTTTAGCCAAAGCACCGCATACCTCCGAATACCTCACCAATGAAGTCCTAAGCACGCTCTTAAAACTCTCATCCTCGTCTAAAGCAACGCAAGCGTTTCGCCTTAAAACGCCTCTAGATTACTCCAAAGTACATGCCATTCTCAAAGAGTTTAACATCTATCCTTATGAGCAAGAACCCTATACGTTCGTTGACGTCATCCTCAAATACCGATACCTGTTTCTAGGGCTTTTTATCGTATTTCTCATCTCCGTTGCCTTTATGATTTTCATTCAACGTCTCAATAAAAAGCTCCGTGATCGTACCAATGAAATTCAAAACTTCAATGAAACACTCGAACAAGAAGTGCAACAGCGTACACACGAACTGAGCCTTCTTAACTCTAAACTCAAAGAACTCGCTAACACCGATGAACTCACAAAAATAGACAATCGCAGGCATTTTTTACTCATGGCAACGCAGTACTTTCACATGGCAAAACGCAACGCTATGGAGCTTCATATTCTTTCCTTAGACATTGACTTTTTCAAACATGTTAATGACACTTACGGACATGCCAAAGGGGACGAAGTGTTGAAATTTTTCTGTAAAACCATCAAAGAGATGATTCGACAAAGCGATATTTTTGGACGGATTGGCGGCGAAGAGTTTTGTATTTGCATTCAAAACACCTCACTGGATGGTGCTCGAATCTTAGCGGAGAAAATTCGTGAGTGCATCGAGAGAACAACGGGAAATACTCAAAATTTACCTGCCATTACCGTCAGTATTGGTATAAGTTCGCTTAAAGAGAGTGATAAAGAAGTTTTTGACATCATTAAACGCTCCGATGAGGCACTTTATGATGCAAAACGAAAAGGTCGAAATCAAGTACAAATTCTCTAACTTTTTAAATTAAGAGTTTATTTATCCGAGTTAGCTATAATTTTCAAATATTTTCTAAAAAGGACACACAATGGCAACAACCAAACTCAAAGGTAATCCAGTAGCACTTTCAGGCGCACAAATAAATGTTGGCGATAACGCACCCGTTGTAACACTTGTAGCAAAAGACTTAAGTGAAATCAAAGTCGGTGGAGCGAGTGATAAAGCTCAAATCATCGTTATCGTACCTTCATTAGACACAGCAGTCTGTGCTCAAGAGACACGTACATTTAACACAAAAGCTGCAGCAACTCCTGATGCAACTGTTGTCGTTGCCTCTATGGATCTTCCATTTGCGATGGGACGTTTTTGTACGACTGAGGGAATTGAAAACCTTCAAGTAGGTAGCGATTTTAGAGAAAGAGCTTTAGCAAATGCTTATGGCGTTTTAATTGCGGATGGTCCACTTAAAGGACTCAGTGCAAGAGCTATCTTCGTCGTCGATAAAAGCGGTAAAGTTGTTTACAAAGAGATCTGTCCTGAAATTACAGAAGAACCAAATTACGAAGCGGCATTATGCGCGCTTAAAGAGACCGTCGCTCCATCACACAAATGTGGCTGTGGTGCACGCTAATCTAACTTAGTTTTGCTTCCTCTTGTGTCTGATAAAGCCACGAGAGGAGCTTCTGCATTCTTTTCATCGTCGCCTCATCAACATTCTGTTCTGGAAGCTCTATAATCATCTCCATCAAAGCTCTGTTTTGTAAAAAAGCAATATCATAAAGTGCGGCTTTATCTATAATTTTTTCTAAAAAATGCCTATTATGAAGCTCTGAAACACTTTTTTGCACACTTTGGTAGTGCGACAATCCTTTAGGTATCATAACGCAATCACTCCTGCAAAACGTCCTGTTATTTTGTCTCTTCGGTACGAAAAATAATCCGTATCACAGCATGTACAGACATCTGATATATCCATATTTTCTGGCTTAATTCCCAGTGCTACAAATGCCGCATGGTTGTAGCTTTGTAAATCCAAAAAGTAGTTATTCTCTTTTACATGTAAAAAATTTTCAAACCCTTTTGTTGCTTCAAAACCTACTTCATAACAACATTGATGAATCGAAGGACCCATCCAAATTTTTAACTCTTCCATGCGTGAACCAAAACGCTCACCCATCGCAAGAGCAGTTTTCTGACCTACCTGTAAAAGCGTTCCAACACGTCCCGCATGCGCAACGCCAATGGCTTCATGTTTGGCATCGTAAAAAAGTATGGGGATACAATCTGCGACCATGACAGCCAAGCCAATTCCTTGCACATTGGTTATCATCGCGTCACACGTGGGTGCTTCATCGCCCGTTTCAATACACACAATACAATCGCTATGCACTTGATCCATAAAAACAAGTTTGGAAACACCCAATTTTTCTTTTAAAATTTCACGATTTTTCGTTACATGTAAAGCATTATCGTTTACATGTAATCCTAAATTGAGGCTATCAAAAGGAGCCAGACTGACGCCCTCAAAGCGTGTCGTAAAATGATGCTGCATCAATAGGTCGCCATAATGCGATCCACGCTATTCCAATCAAGTGCATCTTTTTTGCTAAACATATGATGGAGATAACGCGCAAACATATCGGTTTCAACGTTAACTTTTTGCCCTACTTTATAACTTCCGATCAGTGTTTTTTGAAGCGTGTGCGGAATAATCGTTAAGCGAAAACTCTTTTTGCTGACATCATTGACCGTCAAACTCACACCATCAATGGTAATGCTGCCTTTAGGAATGACAAACGTGATCTGTTTTTCAGGAATACTCACTTCAATATCCAACCCATTTTCTCTTTGGTTGAAACGCTCTATGACGCCGACACAGTCCACATGCCCTTGCACCATATGCCCATCAAGGCGATCTCCTAGGGCAAGCGCTGGTTCCATATGCACTTTTCCTTTAAGGTTTTCAACAGCGAGTAATGACCTACTTTCCAATGAGAGTTCCACACTAAAACCACCCTCAAAAAGCTCTATGACCGTCAAACACGCACCATTGATGGCAATGCTATCGCCAATGTTAGGTTTATAGGTCGCACGAAGCGTCAAAATGTTATTGGAATAACTGGCAACTTCTGCGAATTCTCGAATCAACCCTGTAAACATACTTTACCTTTTGTCTATTTATCTTTTCTATTATAACGCTTTTAGGGTTTATCTTGCATAAGTGAATACGCAATCCTGACGCTCTTTTTTAAGCCATCAAGAGATGAATCATTGGGTACTTTACAATTTTCCCCCTTTTTTCCCCTTTTTTTAGTGATAGTATTCATATTAAAGCTGAAATGCTTATAATAGGCAGATACAAAACTGTGTAGGGAGATGCGATAATGAATCATTGGACAATTTCACAGAAAATTTATATTCCTCTTTTTGGAGGCATTATTATAGGGTTTATTCTCATTCTTTTTTCCTCCTATCTTAGTATTCAAGGTATCGAAAAAGATGTCTATGGCAAAGAACAAGAGACATTAAAGATCTACGTTAAGAACCAATTAGAGGCAAAATACGATGTAGCACTCACCAATGCTATCACCATTGCTTCCAACTATTACGTCATAGACTCTCTACTGAATAACGACCGCGCTATTGCGATTAAAGGTCTTAAAGAACTGACGACGCTTTATAAAGAAAAAACGGACTTTAAAGAAGCGCAAATCCACATCCATACCAAAGATATTAAAAGTTTTCTCAGGGAGTGGATGCCAAACAAATTTGGTGATGACCTCTCAAGTTTTCGCCAAACCATCAAAAAAGTCAAAGAGTCAAAACAACCTCTTACTGCCATTGAAATGGGTGTAGCTGGCATGTCTTTACGCGGTGTTGCACCGATCATCAAAGAGGGTGACTACTTGGGTTCAGTTGAATTTATCGACTCTTTTGACTCTGTTGCTAAAAATGCCAAAACGGACTTGAAAGCCAGTGTTATCTTTTTAACCGACAAAAAACTTCTCAATCTGAGCGCTGGCGCAAAAGATGCACTTTTAGCGAAAGACACCGCTCTTTCACAAGCGAAAGAGATCACCGATATGAAACTCTTTGACGAGATCAAAGATCTTGACCTCTCTACCAAAGGGAAAAGCTTTTCAACGGCAACCTACTTTATTGTGAGAGATGAACTCAAATCATTTGATGGAACCAGAGCAGGCGAAGTCTTAATCGCTAAAGAAATTCAAGCAGTTAAAGCAGTCGTACACGAAGCACAGTATGTTTTGGTCAAACAGATCATCGTTATGTGTATCATCACCATGATCATCATGGGCATGCTGGTTCTAACGCTTAAAAAATCTGTCATTAACCCCGTAAAAGAACTTAAAGTACGAGCAGACAATCTTGCCAGCGGCGATGGTGATCTCACCAAACAGATGGATGTTTTAAGTGGTGATGAGATAGGACTTGCATCCAAAGCGTTTAACCTTTTTATCGAAAAAGTTCGAAACACCGTGAGTATGGCAAAATCCTCAAGCAACGAAAATGCTTCTGTCGCGAATGAACTTAACTCCACAGCACTCGAAGTGGGACGAAGAGCCGAAGAGACATCCAGCATCGTCAATGAAACCAATACCATGTCACGAAACATTAAAGAAGAGCTTTCCCATTCATTGCAAAAAGCAAAAAAATCCGAAGAAGAGATCGCACAAGCACACGCTAAACTGACCAATGCGAAAAATCAAGTTCTCAAAATGGCAGACCAAGTCCAATCAAGCGCACATACCGAAGTTGAACTTGCACGTCAAATCTCACAGCTGAGTAATGACGCTGACCAAGTCAAAGGTGTTTTAACGGTTATCTCTGACATCGCAGATCAAACCAATCTTCTAGCCCTCAATGCCGCCATTGAGGCAGCACGTGCGGGAGAGCATGGACGAGGTTTTGCCGTTGTCGCCGATGAAGTAAGAAACTTGGCTGAGCGAACACAAAAAAGTTTAACAGAGATTAATGCTACCATCAATGTCATCGTTCAAGCGATTAACGATGCTAGTGATCACATGAACAGTAATTCCAGAAGTATGGAAAATCTCACCAAAATTGCTTCTGAGGTAGAAAAAAACATCAATGAAACAGCCGTCATTATGGACAATGCAACCGTCTCAAGTGAAAACACGGTAAAAGATTACGTAGAAACGGGTAAAAAAGTGGATGCCATTGTCGCTAAAATCGAAGAGATTAACACGATTACGATTAGCAATACACGCAGTATGGAAGAAGTCAGTGGTGCAACCGAACACCTCAGTGACTTGACCGACAAACTCAACCATGTCTTAGGAAATTTTAGAACCTAATACGCCTTGCTAAAGGAGTGTTATTACACTCCTTTAGCTCCAAAAAAAGTATAAAAAGCATGCGTGACTCTTCTAGCTTCCTCTAAACTCACCTCGACAAATCGTACTCGTCCACCTGCTCGAAGCTGCGCTAGTTTAAAACAATCCACCGCAATCACGGAACCAATCTTCGGATAACCCCCAATGGTTTGACGCTCTTTTAAAAGCACAATGGGCTCACCATGACTTGGAATTTGCACCGCGCCATAGCAAATTGGTTCAGATAAAATGCCCGTCGTACTTGGCACCACTTTTTCGCCACTCAAACGATACCCCATACGATCACCCTCGCCTTTAAAGGTGTAAACACTGTTAAAAAATGTCTCTTGCGCTTTGTTATCGAACATCTCTTCTTGATACCCTTTAACCAAACGAAGGGTTATTTCATCAGGGTAGTGTGGTATATGCTGTTTTTCAAGTTTTCGTCTATCCATAGGACAACGCGCGCCAGAAGTTGGGAGCTGATCACCCGCTTTGAGCTTTCTTCCTTCAATGCCGCCCAGTCCTTCTTTAATACTCGTTGAAAAACTGCCATAAAGGTGAGGTGTTTGAAACCCTCCTGCAACAGCAAGATACGCAAATTGCCCTTCACTCGCATAGCCAAACGAGAGCACATCGCCCTTTTTGAGCTGATGAACTTGCCATAAACTCATGGTGTGACCATTCAGTTTTGGATGCATCGTTGCCCCACAAATGGCAATGCACATCTCTTCTTGCGCTTTGAGTGTTACGCCTCCCAGTGCTATTTCGATGGTAGATGTATTAAAATCATTACCGACTAAAAAGTTGGCATACCCAAAAGCCATCTCATCCATAGCACCACTTTGGGTAAGACCGATGTCACTAAAACCTCTGCGTCCCGCATCTTGGATACAACTTTGAACACCACCATTTTCGACTAAAAAGCCTCTACTCATAGCTCGCCTCCTAGTCTTAAAAATTCCGCCTTAGAGATCGGCTCAAATTGCACGTGATCGCCTACATGTAAAAGGGAAAGTCCATCATAAGCGGCATCAAACATCGCCGTAGGTGTACGCCCTAAAACTTTCCAACCACCAGGGCTTTGGCTTGGATAAACTGCGGTCTGACGATCAGCAATCGAGACACTGCCTTTGGGAACAGCCTTCCTCGGACTCGCTAAACGAGAGGTTGCTAAACGCTCATCAATTTCGCCCAAATATGCAAAGCCAGGAGCAAAACCAATCGCATACACACTGTACAACCCTTTTACATGTAAAGCGATAATCTCTTCCACACTCAGGTTTTTTTCTTCTGCTAAAAGCTGTAAATCCAACCCAACTTCAACTCCATAATACGTTGGAATCGTAATGATTTTAGGCTCACTCATTGTAATCTCTTCGGCATGATGAATAATCTTCTCGATCTTCGCACACACCCCATCAAAATCAAATTGCATAAGATCATAACTCACCATCAACGATGCATAAGAAGGGATTATTTCAAAAAAACTTTCACATTTTTCAGCCTTTAACGCAAGGTAGGCTTTTTGTACCTCTTGCGAAATGGCAGGATCAATACTGCTTCCAAAATAGACAATAACGGACGACTCTGAGGCAATTTTATAAACGCGACTCACATGCTTTTCCTAAGGGTTTCTACCATTTTAACGGCTTCTTCATTATCGCCATGTACACACAAGGTATCGGCCCTGAGTGCGATTTTTTTACCCGAAATGGTCTCAAGAACGCCCTCTTTTTGAAGCAGTTTTAAACGCTCAATAACTGCCTCCACATCGTGAAGCACAGCTCCTTTTTGACTGCGAGCCACCAACAGACCGCTGTCATCATACGCGCGATCGGCAAAAACTTCATAGATCAGCTCTAATCCAAGCTCTTTGGCGATAGCTTCTTGCTTGGAAGTATCCACCATCGAGA
Organism: Sulfurospirillum arsenophilum NBRC 109478; assembly: GCF_000813345.1. Taxonomy (NCBI): domain Bacteria; kingdom Pseudomonadati; phylum Campylobacterota; class Epsilonproteobacteria; order Campylobacterales; family Sulfurospirillaceae; genus Sulfurospirillum; species Sulfurospirillum arsenophilum. The sequence continues at coordinate 54,108 of NZ_BBQF01000006.1, forward strand.
GAATCATCAATTTAAGTTTTGGATTTAAGCGCGCAACCGCTGAAGCAATGGCTCTAAAAATACGCTCGTCTTTCATCATATCGTTGTAAAGTCCACCATGCGGTTTGACATACGAAAGTGTGGCACCATTGGCAGTCACAAAGCCTTGAAGTGCGCCAATTTGGTAAATGACCATTGTCTCAACCTCTTCCAAAGAGCAAACCATACTTCGTCTACCAAAGCCCACCAAATCAGGATACGCGGGGTGCGCCCCAATGGTAACGCCATGCTTCAGTGCAAGCTTAATGGAACGATCCATAATCACAGGATCTCCCGCATGAAACCCACACGCAAAATTGGCCATATCCACATAAGGCATTATGGCTTCATCAAGCCCCATTTTCCATGAACCAAAACTCTCACCTGCATCACAGTTTAATTTGATCATCACCTTCTCCTAATCGGAAGAAAAATTTTGAAATAATGGTATCACAGTTCGATTAAAGTAAAAGGCTAATAAATAACCAAATAGCAAAAAAGCTTTACATGTAAAGATACAACGTGCCCTTATTTTCCACCAATACCCATTCATTTAGTTTTATTTTCTCAATTTAATATACAGTCAATTAGTAGTATAATGATAAGAATTATGTATGAATGAAGGTATGAGTATTATGAAATATGACGTGATTGTAATTGGTGGTGGACATGCAGGTATTGAAGCATCTTTAGCGTCCGCAAGACTTGGGCATAAAACCCTTCTTATCTCTATTTTAGCAGAGCAAATTGGAGCAGCAAGCTGTAACCCCGCTATTGGTGGTCTGGCTAAAGGGCATTTGGTGAAAGAACTTGACGCGCTGGGTGGGCAGATGGCACTTGCAACCGATGCTGCGGGTATTCAATTTCGAACCCTTAATCTCTCTAAAGGCCCCGCCGTTAGAGGCAGTCGCGCTCAAATCGATATGGATCGATACCGCATCTACATGCGTACCATCGTTTTAAACACGGAAAATCTCAGTGTCGCTCAAGAAATTGTTGACGAGATCGTTACGGAAGATGGAAAAGTGACAGGCGTTATTACAGCCATGGGTAACCACTACCATGCTCAAAAAATCATTATTACTACTGGAACATTTTTAAAAGGTCTGATTCATATTGGTGAGTACAAACACCAATCAGGTCGCGTGGGAGAGTTTCCTTCCATGAAACTCTCAGACTCTATCCAATCACTGGGCATCAACATGGGACGCCTTAAAACAGGTACCTGTGCGAGAATTGATGCAAAAACAATTGATTTTTCGAAAATGGAGCTACAACCAGGAGATGAGAACCCGATCCCGTTTAGTTTTAGAACCGATCGAGCAACGTTTAAACCATTCCAACTCCCTTGCTACATCGCGTATACAAACGAAGAAACCCATACCATCATCGAGAGCAATTTCCACCGTGCTCCTCTTTTTACAGGGCAAATTGAAGGTATTGGGCCACGTTACTGCCCTAGCATTGAAGATAAAATCAACCGCTTCCGTGACAAAGAGCGCCACCATCTCTTTGTAGAGCCTCAAACACGCGAAGCGACGGAGTACTACATCAATGGTTTTAGCACCTCTCTTCCAACTGACACGCAACTTGGCATGATCCACTCCGTTGAAGGAATGGAAAATGCAAAGATTGTTCGCTTTGGTTATGCGATTGAGTACGATTATGTCGATCCTACCGAACTTAACCATACATTAGAGACCAAAAAAATATCAGGTCTTTACTGTGCAGGACAGATCAATGGAACCACAGGCTATGAAGAAGCTGCGGCACAAGGTTTGATGGCAGGCATTAACGCATCTTTGAGTTTAAGAGATGAAGAGCCTTTGATTTTAAGACGTGATGAAGCCTATATTGGTGTTTTGATTGATGATTTGGTCACCAAAGGCACGAAAGAACCATACCGTATGTTTACCTCTCGTGCCGAGTATCGTTTATTGCTTCGTGAAGACAACGCGGATTTAAGACTCACGCCATATGGTTATAAAATCGGTTTAATTGATGAGCAAACCCATGAACACGTGGTGAAAAAACAGATGCATTTAAACGAAGGGCTTGCCTATCTTGAAGCGACAACACTGACACCGTCGAATGAGAACAACGCCTTTTTAGCCAACATTGGTGAAGAGAAGATCACCGATAAAGTCACGCTTCAAAAGATCGTTGCACGTTCAGAATTTACCGTAGAAAAACTTGAAAAATTAGCACCTATGGTAAGCGCGTTTAATGAAGATGCTAAAGAGCAGATTTTGATTGAAGCCAAATATAAAAATTATATTGAAAAGCAAAAAGACCAAATAGACACAATGAAAGAGATGATCAATGTTAAAATCCCACCAATGATGGATTTTAGCTCGATTTCAGGACTGAGTAACGAAGTAGTCGAAAAGTTACAACGTTTCAATCCACCAACGCTTTTTGCAGCCAGTGAAATTAGCGGGATCACCCCAGCAGCACTGGATATCTTACATGTGTATATTAAAATTTTTAATAAGAAATAAAATTGTAACAAATATATAATTGACGTGTGTCATAGATTCTTAATATAAGATGCGATAAAATTGTCACAAATTAAACAACACGAAAGGAAAAAGAATGGCTGTTGAGACAAGCAGAAGAGACTTTATAGGCATGGCATTCGGCGGTTTTGCAGCGGCAGGTGGTGTAATAGCCCTTGGCGCTATGAAAAAGACTTGGGACCCACTTCCAAGTGTACAATCTGCTGGATTCATCACCGTTGATCTCTCTCCTATGAAAGAGGG
>NZ_BBQF01000007.1 GCF_000813345.1 Sulfurospirillum arsenophilum NBRC 109478
AAGGAGGAAATGATGAAACGAATGAAACTAACGATGATATTGGCTTCCCTATCCCTTGTATGTTCCCTTAATCTCAATGCCTCTGAAGCTGAAAAAATTAATGCTATGGTTATGCTTAACATGGAAAATGGTTTGGCAAATATTCAAAAAGGTTTTTTATACAATAACATGAAACTCGTTCAAGAGGGTCTTGACCAAGTTGAAAAAGAAAATAGTACTTATGATAACCGCAATGCCATCAAAGCCTTTTTACCAGAAGGTAAAAAACAGATGGAAAATTTAGCGTTTATTAGCTCAAAGCGTATTGAAAATGCAGCTAAAGAGATGAAGTACTATTTGTCGGTTCAACAACCAAGAAAAGCATTTAATTCTTTTTCAGATATTGTTAATGCTTGTACAGATTGCCACACGTTAGTTCGTGGTTGGTAAGAAGTAGAAGAAAAAGAAAGTTAAAAACGCTAAGAGAAAATTCTCTTAGCGCTCTTCATAAGCTCCGATAGAAATGATTCTCTCATAACGCTTCATCATACGCTCTTCGTTACTGAGTTTATCAAGCTCTTCAAGTGATTTTAAAAAATAATCTCCAAGTGCTTTTGCTGCACTCTCTTTATCGCGGTGTGCACCAATAAGTGGCTCATCAATAATAGCATCAATAAGACCCAGTTGATGTAAATCTTCCGCCGTAATTTTCATCGCTTTTGTCGCATTTTCTTGTTTGCTTGGATCATTCCATAAAATGGCAGCACAACCTTCTGGAGAGATAACGGAAAAGACGGAGTAACGCATCATAGCAACACGATCACTCACACCAATCGCTAAAGCTCCACCGCTACCACCTTCGCCAATAACAACTGAGATACTTTTGGTATTAAGCTTACTTAGCTCAAAAAGGTTTTTAGCAATCGCCTCACTTTGACCGCGTTCTTCTGCTGCAATTCCAGGATATGCACCGGGAGTGTCGATTAAGAAAAGAATCGGAAGATCAAATTTTTCTGCCATTTTAGCAATACGAAGTGCTTTACGGTAACCTTCGGGATGAGGCATACCGAAATTGCGTTTGATTTTATTTTTAGTACCACGGCCTTTTTGCTCGCCAACAACAATGACTTTGCGCTCACCAATATAGCCGATATAAGAGACAATAGCAGCATCATCCGCAAAGTTACGATCACCATGAATTTCATAGCTATCATGCAAAAGAGCACGGATATAATCTAAGGCGTAAGGACGATCAGGATGACGTGCAAGTTGAAGCTTTTGGTATTCACTTAAATTTTTATAGGTTTTCGAAATCTCTTTAGAAAGTGTCTTATCTAAAATCTCAACAGCATGGCTATCGCCTTTGATTTTGGCGTTGGATATATCCTCATCAATCTGCTTAATTCCATTCTCAAAATCCAAATAAGTAGCCACTATAATTCCTTATACACGCTTAAAGATGACAGAGCCATTCGTTCCGCCAAAGCCAAACGAGTTACTCATGGTATATTCTGCTCTACATTTACGTGCCACATTAGGGATATAATCAAGATCACAATCAGGATCTGGATTCTCTAAATTGATTGTTGGAGGTAAAATCTCATCACGCATTGCCATCAAACAGACAACCGCTTCAATAGCGCCCGCGGCACCTAAACAGTGACCAATTTGCCCTTTAATAGAGCTAATTTGTGGGACATTCGCGCCAAAAACTTCTTTAATAGCTGCTGTTTCATTTTTATCGTTTGCCGGTGTACTAGTTCCATGTGCATTGATATAGTCAATTTTAGGACGTCCTGCCATCTCGTAAGCAGCCTTCATCGCACGAAGTGGACCGTCTAAACTTGGAGAAGTAATATGACTGGCATCACCACTCTCACCAAATCCAACTACTTCGCCATAGATGTGAGCCCCTCGAGCTACTGCATCCTCATAAAATTCTAAAACAAGTGAACCTGCACCTTCACCCATAATAAATCCATCACGCTCTGCATCAAACGGGCGAGAAGCCTTTTTAGGATCATCATTACGAGTAGAAAGTGCTTTCATCGCTGAAAAACCACCAATACCTGCTGCACAAATAGCCGCTTCTGCACCAACAACGAGCATCTTTTTAGCGCCACCTGTTAACATTGTTTTGGTTGCATCGCTGATGGCGTGCGTACCTGCTGCACATGCTGTAACAGATGAAAGGTTTGGTCCTTTTAAACCGTATTCAATCGAAACCATACCGCCAAGCATGTTGATGAGTGCTGATGGGATAAAGAAAGGAGAAATTTTACGAGGACCTGCACTGTTAACGATTACAGAATTTTTTTCAATGACCACTAAGCCACCAATACCCGAAGCAGAACTGACACCGAATGATTCAGCTTCATAGTCAGTATCAAATTTCGCGTCCGCCATTGCTTCTTTAGCCGCAGCAAGTCCTAGTTGAATAAAACGGTCTGCTTTTTTGACCTCTTTTGGATTCATAATGGTATTAGGATCAAAGTCGGTGATTTCGCCGGCAATGGTAACAGAATGCTCGGTTGTGTCAAACGAACTAATGCTTTTAATGCCACATTGACCTTCAACGATAGCTTTAAAAGAACTCTCTTTATCCAAACCTAATGAATTAATCATTCCTATACCAGTAACAACGACTCTTTTCAAATTTTTATCCTCTTTAGTGATCTTTTGTGGGAAGGGGAGAACCCGCTTTTTAGCGGGTTGCGTGTCATAAAATTATTTATGTGCTTCAATGTAAGACATAGCATCTTTTACAGTGACGATTTTTTCAGCGTCAGTGTCTGGAATTTCAATGTCAAATTTCTCCTCAAGAGCCATAACAAGTTCAACAACGTCCAAAGAATCTGCACCCAAATCTTCTACGAATTTTGAATCTTCTTTTACCTCGTCAGGATTTACATTTAATTGTTCAACAACAACCGCTTTTACATCATCAAATAGTGCCATTTAATAGCTCCTTTAAAAAATTTCCACTATTTTATCAAAAAAACCTTTAATTTGAATTTTATACATGTAAACTCCCGTTTACATGTACATTCCGCCATTGACCTTCAAAACTTCGCCTGTGATGTAACTTGCACTGTCACTGAGCAAGAAAGCAACAGACTCTGCAATGTCTTTAGGGCTTCCAAAACGTTTGAGTGGAATTTTTGACGTGTAGGATTCTTTAATCTCATCGCTTAATTTATCCGTCATCTCTGTAGCAATAAAACCTGGAGTCACTGCGTTAAAACGAACATCTCGCGCACTGCCTTCTTGTGCGAAACTTTTGGTCATCGCAATCAAACCACCTTTGCTCGCACTGTAATTGACTTGTCCAGCATTTCCTGTCTCGCCTACGATAGAAGCAATGTTTACCACACAGCCAAAACGTTTTTTACTCATCGCTTTAAGTGCTTCACGACACCCTATAAAAGCAGAAGTAAGGTTAATATCAATTACTGAGGTAAAGTCCTCTTTTTTCATGCGAATTGCTAATTTGTCATTGGTAATGCCTGCATTGTTCACTAAATAAGAGAGCTCGCCATCTGCATCAACGATGGTTTTAATACCTTCTATAAATGCCTCTTCATCCGCCACATCAAAACCAATAACCGCAGCCACGCCACCGTTTGCTTCAATCTCTGCTTTAATCGCGTCCGCTTGCTCAGGGCGTGAACGGTAATTAACCCATACTTTAAGACCATACCCTGCAAGTGTTAACGCTATCTCTTTACCGATTCCGCTGGCTGCACCTGTCACTAAAACATTTTTTCCACTAAATTTCATTATTGTTCCTTTATATCTTTAAATTGAATTTAAAACTGAACTAACGGTTTATCCATTTCGCTAGGAATTGGTAAACCCATCAGTTTTAACACCGTTGGTGCAATGTTGTTCAGTCCACCTTTTTGTACACTTTTAACACGTTCATCCATCACAAAACCATACACTTCAAATGTAGTGTGGTTGGTCAGCCTTGATCCTTCAACATCAAACATCTGTTCACAGTTACCATGATCGCTCGTAAGTACGATGGCATAGCCTAACGCTTTTGCTTTTTCAAACAATCTTCCAAGTTCTGTATCGACTGCTTCTACCGCGCAAATGGCCGCATCCAAACTTCCCGTATGTCCTACCATATCGCCATTGGCAAAATTAACGACGATAAAATCATACTGTTCATCCATCGCTTTAAGAACGGCATCCCCTACTTCAGGAGCACTCATCTGAGGCTGAAGATCATAGGTTTTGACTTTAGGGCTTGGCACGAGGAGTCTGGTTTCATTCACTTTTGGCTCTTCGACACCACCATTAAAGAAGAATGTCACGTGTGCATACTTCTCTGTCTCTGCAGTATGAAACTGCGTAAGGCCTGCGCTTGAAATGACATCGCACAGTGTATTTTGAGGCGTATCCGCTTTAAACATAATAGGGAAGGGATAACTGCTGTCATACTCGGTCATCGTAATACACTCTACCCCATTAAGGGTGCGTGCAAATTCATTAAATTCGCTAAATCCAATAGCACGGGAGAGTTCACGCATACGATCATTTCTAAAATTTGCAAAAATCACGCCATCATCGCTGTGCATGCCTACGTAAGGCTCAAAAGCCATTGGTTCAACAAATTCATCGGTGATGCCTTGATCATACATCCCCAGTAAATACTCTTTTACATGTAAAGCCGTCTTTGGCTTTGCATCGACCATAACACGATACCCTTCTTTCACTCGCTCCCAACGATTGTCACGATCCATACTAAAGAAACGCCCTGAAATAGAGGCAATGCTAATATTTTCATTGCAAATCGCTAAAAGTTGCTCTAAAAAAGTAATGCCCGATGTTGGAGAGACATCGCGCCCATCGGTAATCACATGCAAATAAACGTGTTTACCTTTTGCCTCAGCAATATGCGCAAGATCAATAATATGATCAATATGCGAATGCACCCCACCATCGCTGACAAGCCCTATAATATGAATCGCACCCTTTACATGTAAAAGCTGCGTTAAGGCTGGATTGGTGGCAAGAGAGCCATCTTTCGCCGCTAACGAGATTTTGACCAAGTTTTGGTACAAAATGCGACCACTTCCGATACACATGTGCCCGACTTCACTATTTCCCATCTGTTCTTCAGGAAGTCCTACGCTTAGTCCAGAAGTTGCTATAAGATTGTAAGGAACCTCTTTAAAAAGCTTATCGTAGGTTGGTTTATGTGCCATGGCAAAAGCATTAGCGGTTTGACTGATATTGTGCCCGATACCATCGGTGATAATAAGTAATGTTTTCGTAACGTGTGGTTTCAAAATCATACCCTTTGTTATAAGCTTATAAGCAATATCTTACTAAAATGTTGCTTTTATAAAAATATATCCCTAAACGCTGGAAACAACATTAATGTTATACGCTCTTTACAAACTCACCTCAATCAATCTTTTTCAATACATCACCGTTCGTGCAGGAATTGCCTTCTTTTTAGCCTTCGCCTTGACCATTTATTTGATGCCAAAGTTCATCAAATGGGCAAAATCACGCAATGCCAATCAACCTATTTATTCCCTAGCACCTCAAACGCATCAACAAAAATCTAAAACTCCAACCATGGGCGGCATCGTCTTTTTATGTGCTGCAACGCTTTCTATCTTAATGTGCGCCCGAATAAATAACCTTTTCGTTCTTTCAGCACTGGCGTGTATTTTGCTCTTTGGACTCATCGGGATGAAAGATGACCTCTCTAAAATTTTAGGTAAAAGCAATACAGCAGGGCTTACCCCACGTGCAAAACTAGGCTTTCAAATCATTGCTTCTTCTATTGTCGCACTTATTTTATACGTCGCCGTTGATTTGGATACCACTTTTTTCGTTCCTTTTTACAAATTTCCACTGTTTGATATGCATCTACTTGCCCTTGGCTTTTGGGTACTGGTTATGATTTCTGCGAGCAACGCAGTGAATTTGACCGATGGGCTTGATGGCCTGGCAACCGTTCCTGCCATTTTGTCTATTTTTTCACTTGCTGTTTTTGTTTATGTGGGCGGTAACGCCTTTTTAAGCAGCTACCTACTCCTTCCAAAAGTGGGTGGTAGTGGTGAAGTTGTGATTGTTGCAACGGCTGTTATGGGCTCACTTGTGGGCTTTTTATGGTTTAACTGCTACCCAGCAGAAATCTTTATGGGCGATAGCGGAAGCCTTAGCATTGGCGCGTTTATTGGCTATATGGCAATTATCTCTAAAAATGAAATTCTACTTCTTTTAATTGGTTTTGTATTTGTACTTGAAACGGTTTCGGTTATTTTACAAGTGGGAAGTTATAAAACGCGTAAAAAGCGCATCTTCCTTATGGCGCCGATCCACCACCACTTTGAGGTGAAGGGTTGGCCAGAAAACAAGATTATCGTGAGATTTTGGATTATTGCGCTCATGTCAAATCTTTTAGCACTTACGGCATTGAAACTCAGATGATAACACTTTTTGGACACGGAAAAACAACTAAAGCAATTGCAAAACGCTTCGCAGGTCAATGTCAAATTTTTGACGACGGCTTTGTCAATAACGATAAAGATGAATTTGGCAACCTTTTATTGCCTCCCTCAGCGTTCGACCCAACCACGAGCGATGTAGAGATCCCCAGTCCTGGTTTTCCAGCACATCATCCTTTGATTCAAAAAGCGCGCAATGTGGTCGGTGAATACGACTTCTTTAAAGAGCAAATGCCTTTTAGTATTTGGATCAGTGGAACCAATGGCAAAACCACCACAACGCAAATGTGTGAGTTCCTCCTTCAAAAACAAGGTGCTCAGGCAGGTGGCAACATTGGCACACCTTTAGCAGAACTCAGCGAAAAAGCACCGATTTGGATCTTAGAAACCAGCTCTTTTACGTTTCACTACACGAAAGTGACTGCTCCTGATATTTATCTACTGCTCCCTATCAAACCAGACCATTTAACATGGCATGGAAGTATGGAAGCATACATTGAAGCAAAACTTTCCCCACTTGAGCGTATGAGAGAAGGCAGTGTTGCCATCCTTCCAAAAGCGTATGCCAATGTCAAAACCCTAGCACACGTGATTGCATACGATACGGAAGAAGATTTAGCAGCACAAATGGGCATTGACATCACCAAAGTGAACTTTAAAACACCGTTTTTACTCGACGCCGTTCTTGCCATGAGCGCGCAAAAAGTTCTCTTAGACACCGTTGATTATGATCTTCTTAACACCTTTAAAATCGATCATTATAAAATTGAAGAATTTAGGGACAAACTAGGACGTCTTTGGGTGGATGACTCTAAAGGAACGAATGTTGATGCCACCATTGAAGCGCTCAAACGCTATAAAAATGACGAAATCCTCATTGTCCTAGGGGGTGATGACAAAGGTGTTGATCTTCAAGAGCTCTTTGATTTTATGAAGCCTTTACATGTAACCGTTTTTGCCATCGGTACAAACACGGAAAGACTTGCTACCTTTGCACAAAAAGAAGGTATTAAACTTCACAAATGTTTTGTGATTGAAGAGGCAATGAAACAAATTCATGCCGTGCATAACACCAAAAGTGTCGCCCTACTTTCTCCTGCAGCTGCAAGTTTAGACCAGTTTAAATCCTATGCCCACAGAGGAGATCGCTTTAAAGAGTTGGCACTCGCTTAGACATAAGCTAGTATTAAAGTTTTTTTTGTATAATTTCAGCTCTTCAAAGAGTGGCTGGATAGCTCAGTCGGTAGAGCAGGAGACTGAAAATCTCCGTGTCGGCGGTTCGATTCCGTCTCCAGCCACCACTTTTTATAAATCCCCATTTTTTATCTTACAAACATACTTCTTTTTAACATTTACTACTTTATTTATTTTATACTTTTTTTGACTAAAATTTGCAATTATCTGTATTATTAGAACTTTATATTTTCATGCTTCATTTCTACATTTCTTCAGACTTCTTTTTCTCTTTATTTTAGTATGCAACGCCTTTGCAACAATCCTAGCGTTATAATAGGTTTAAATTGCACTAAGGGGTGTTTATGCAAAGTTTATATCTTCAAGCATACGACTACGATTCCCGTTTTCGTATCCTAAAAGGTCGGAAAATATCACTTGTTGTTTCAGCACTTTTAGTAGGAACAACATTACTATATGCAGCACCAAGTGGCGGTGTCATCACAAGTGGTAGTGCTGCTATTTCACAAAGTGGTTCTATTACCAACATTGACCAATCAAGCCAAAAGGCATCTATCAATTGGACAACTTTTTCTATTGGTTCTACTGAAACGGTTAATTTCAATCAACCAAACAGTTCAGCCATTACCCTCAATCGTGTCATTGGAAATGAAAAAAGTATCATTAATGGCGCTTTAAATGCCAATGGGCAAGTTTGGATTTTAAACAGTAATGGTGTTTTGTTTGGTAAAAATGCTTCAGTTAATACTGCAGGTCTTTTAGCAACCACAAAATTTTTAAGTGATGCAGATTTTCAAAAAGGTAACTACACATTTAAAGGTGATAGCAAAGAGAGCATTATCAACCAAGGTAGCATAGATATTGCCAATAGCGGTTATGCTACATTGCTTGCTAATAATGTTTCCAATGAAGGAACCATCACGGCAGTCAAAGGCAAGATTGAACTGGTGGGTGCAAATGAAGTCTCCATCAATCTTAATGGCAACTCTTTGGTCAATCTCACTGTCAATAAAGGTATTTTAGACGCACTCGTTGAAAACAAAGGTGCACTGATTGCTAATGGAGGTGAAGTTTACCTTACAACCAATGCTGTCAATGAGCTCTTACGTGGTGTTGTAAACAATACCGGTGTTATTGAAGCTAAAACACTGGATGATGTTGCAGGAAAAATTACACTTTATGCACATGGTGGTATTGTTAATGCCGATGGTACACTTGATGCAAGTGCTACAACCTCTGGAAATGGTGGTTTTATTGAGACATCAGGTGAAACTGTCAATATCGCAAAATCTTTACATGTAACAACACTTGCAGCACAAGGTAAAACAGGAAAATGGTTGATTGATCCTGTAAACTATACGATTGCAGCGAGTGGTGGTAACGAAACTGGTGCTGCCTTAGCAGGAAGATTAGCAGGCACAAATATTGAAATTCAAGCAGACAATACGATTACCGTTAATGATGCTATCACGTGGAGTGCTAATAAGCTCACCCTTAATTCTGGTGGCAATATTTATCTCAATGCCGATCTTACAGCAACAGGAGCCGCAACACTGGCATTTTACTATGGACAAGCTAGTGCAGATGGTGGAAGTAGCCGCTATACAGTGGCTGATGGTGTAAACATTTTAATCCCAACAGCCAGTGCTTTTACATGGAAGAAAGGCTCAGCGGGGACGCTTACAAATCTTATTTTAGATAATGGAAATCTTCGCTTTGGAAATGGAACAGAAGCCTCTATTAATGATACAGGCGCGCTACTTCAACCATGGTATTATGATAATGTAACCAATGGTAGAAATGGATGGTATAAACTCACTTATTCAAGCTATCCACTTGATTATGCAATTGGTATTGGAGGAGTAGCAACAGCAGGGTGGAATAATAATGGAACCATTGTTACAACAGGGGACTATGGAAATCCTTATGCTGATATTGCGCCCCTTGTAACGAATCAAAATCTTAATATTGCAGGTTATTATGAAAAAACTGGTTCGATTATTACTACAACAACAATGAATATTAGTGGTATCGGACCCATTACAGTTGAAGATAAATATACTTTATTACCTGATACAAGTTACCTTAAAGCTACCACCACATTGATCAACAATACAGGATCAAGCCAATCTAATATACGTTTATGGGTTGGAACAAGAGATGACTGGGTTGCGTTATCAGATGCAAATTATAAAACAAAAGGAAATATTACTTCAAATGGTTTTGAAACGATTACAAACCAAACAGATAGCTCTAATGCTATTATGATTTCAGAACAAACACTTACAAATGGAGCAGGTGCTGCAGTTTTATTTTATTCGACAACGGCAGGAACAAATACCGTTACTGATTGGTGCTGCTCTCTTGCGAATATTATTGACAAGAATCCAATAGATTCAGCTATTACTACGAATAGAGAAGATGGCTCTTATGGTATTTATTTGAATCTTGACACTATTAGTAATAGTCAAAGAGGCAGTGTTACATGGTATTATGCGGCAGGACCTATTGCAGCCATTTCCAACGTCGTTGAACAAGTGGGGCAATCTTCTGGTGCCTCAACACCAACACCTCTTCCATCAACACCTCTTCCATCAACACCGCCTTCTGTTATCTCAGCTATTGTCAATAACACAGCAGTAACACAGCCGCACGTTGACCTTCCACAACAACAGTCACATGTTGAAACGCCCTCCACGACACGTACACCACTTGCACAAGGTGGACACACTGTAGATGTCGTTTCTAGCCCAGAAGCGGGAGAAGCAACAACCTTGGTGACTATGGCAGAAATTCGCGAAATGCAAACATCTGGAGCTAGTGCAACAAGTGAAACACCTAGCAGTGGCACTACGCCTATTCGTGTTCCACTGATGAGAGGCTCTTTAATTGATATCGTTGATGGTGGTGTAAAACTTCCTACTGGCATAGAACAAGAATTTTATGTGCTTGATAATACAAAAAGATAAGGAAAATTAGATGGTTCATACACACACTAAACACCAAGTACTCGCTCTGTCTTTGATTGTTGCAAGTTCTCTTTTGGGAGTCGAAATGCCTAATATTGGCTCTGCATTAAAAAGCATAGAGTCATCAAAAGAGCCAACTAAAGAAGCTCCAGCAATTCCACAAATTGAAATTCCTGAAAAGAAAACTGAGAGTGTAGCACCGCCTACAAAAAGTATAGAAATACCACAAGCAATGCAGAAAGAACCCCGCATCCTCGTCAAAAGCTTTGAGTTTGTTGGTAATGAAGCGCTGAGTTCGTCAGAATTAAGAAGCGTCATCGCAGATATGGTCAACAAAGAATTAAGCGCTTCAGAGTTACTTGCCGTTGCCAATAAAATCACTGCGTACTATCAAAAAAAGGGTTTGTCTAAGGCTAAAGCATTTATCTATAAAAAAGATATTATCAATGGGACAGTGACCTTAACAATTCGAGCGAGAAACCATGAGAAAATAATGCAAGATCCCGATTTGCTGAAAGAAAACTCTATTTTGCAAAAACAAGAAGGTGTTCAAAAACAAGAAACGGTACAAACACCCCAAGCCATACAAACACTTTTTGTAAAAGCTTTTAAACTCAGTGGAAATAGTGCTCTCTCAGCCGAAGAACTACTTGCAGTTATAGCTGAAGAAGAAAACAAAAAACACACGTTTGCTTCTTTGGAGCAAACTGCTGCATTGATTACAAAGTATTATCGCACGAAAGGTTACTTTGTCGCGCGCGCGTATATTCCAAAACAATCACTTAAAGAGGGCACGGTAAAAATCAATGTCATAGAAGGTAACTATGGTGCGTTCAAGCTCAAAAACAGTTCTTTAGTCAATGATGAAACACTTCAAGGCATGCTTGATGATATTAAAGATGCCAACATTGTTAGTGTCAATACCCTAGAGCGAGCCATGCTCATTATCAACGATACTCCAGGTGCGCAAGTGGTTACCGCCGATGTTATGCCAGGTGAGAAAGTCGGTACCTCGGATTTTTTAATTCAAACAGCAGAGACAAAACCATACAGTGCCTATATTTTAGGAGATAATTACGGCTCTCGCTACACAGGAGAATACCGAACAAGCTTTGGACTCAGCGCCAATTCGCCATTAGGATACGGTGATAAACTGGGGCTAACAGGTATTGTCTCAACCGAAACCGATCTTAAAAATGGCAAACTCTACTACAATTTTCCACTTATGAGCAATGGACTTCGTGGTGAAATTAGCGCATCTAAAACCACGTACTCTCTAGCAGAGGAATATAAAAATCTTGATGCAGTGGGAAATGCGACCACACTGGAAGCTTCACTCATTTATCCACTCATTCGCACACGAGCAGAGACGCTGAATCTTACACTTGGTTATGCAAACAAGCATATGAAAGATGAACTAAGAAGCTCTTCAACACTGACTAAAAAAGAATCCAACTCTGTAAATCTAGGCGCTAACTACACTGAAAATAGCCTTTTTTTAGGGTTTGAAAGTAGCACCACAGCTTCGATTACTTTCACTTACGGCAATCTTAGCTTTAACAACGCTGATGCGCTGGCAACAGATCAAACAGGGCCTAAAACAGATGGAAATTATGGCAAAGTGATAGGAACGTTAGAGAAAAATATCGCTTTTGATCCAACCTACTCCATGATAGGTAGTTTTCGTTTTCAAAAAGCACTGGGAAATAAAAATTTAGATGGCTCGGAAGACTTTTCCTTAGGAGGAGCCTATGGCATTCGCGCGTTCCCCGATGGTGAACTAAGTGCTGAAAATGGCTATATCGTAGGTTTAGAGTTTTTCTATGCTTTACCAACATATGAAAATATCAGCTCAAAAGCCAGTATTTTCATCGACCAAGGCTATGCAAGAATGGAAAACCCAACAGGAGCAACCGATCCACGCAATCTCTCAGATATTGGGCTAGGTTATCAAGCCAATTACAAAGACTTTTTTGCCAAAGCGCAATTTGCTAGAGTTATGGGAGGCGCAAACGTGACAAGCGAACCAAATTATCAAAATAAAGTCCTTGTTCAAATCGGATGGGTATATTAATGAGTGGCCTATTTTTTATTTTACATGTAAGGAAAAATCCTTACATGTAAAACCACTTAAACTTTCTCAATGCGTACAGGTATCGCTTGTCTTGCGTTAGAACCGACCACAAAATCATCCAAATACGCCGTTTCTCCAAACCGTAATCTCGATTTTGACATGCAAATATCCAAAAGAAAAATGTCTGGTTTATGCTCAAAAAAAACAAGAGGATTGTGCATACCTTTCTTTATAAAAAAGGACTATGCTAACGCACATGTAAAGATTTTTAATGTTTGATGACACCTAAATCCACACAAGCAATATGTGTTGGTGAAGCTTTTGCACTTTTTTTCAATACGCCAAAGATTTCATTGAGTTCATTATCGTCCAGATCGTGTTGATAGCCAAAGCCATGGCAAATCACTGCCGCACTGACGGTCATCAAAGAGAATGGCTGAATCTGCCCATCGCGATTTTTAGCCATGATATAGCCAGAACTGAGCCCTTGTTCACAGTAAAAGCTTTTAATATCTTCCGAAAATTTATTGACAATCTCCCAAACAATGCCATACACTTTTTCAAAGGTATCGTCATCTTTCAAACTCCAACCTAAAAAAAAGTCATCGCCCCCAACATGCCCTACCAAACACTCATCAAATCCTACAGAGCTTTTAAGAATGTCTGCAAAAAGCGTTATGGCACGGTCGCCCTTGCGAAACCCATAGTAGTCATTGAAAGGTTTGAAGTTGTCAAAGTCGAAATATGCCATCATGACCTTCTCTTTACTATCCATTGCGTTCGCAACAAACTCGTTAATGATGCGGTTGCCCGAAAGCCCAGTGAGAGGATTTTGATCTTTGGCATCGACAATATTTTTTTCATTGACAATATCCAGCAACACTTTGGAGCTAAGATACCCCACGTATTTTTCATTTTCGGTAATCAAGATAGCATCGTTATCATCATCAAAGGCATAAATTTTCAAAATTTTCTCGATGGGATCATTGATGTCCGCACGTCCACAATGTGAAATGATATTTTTAAGGCTTCCTTGCGTTATATTTGAAAGCAACGCTTTGCCATAATTGGAGTAGATATACGCTTTTATATCGCCGTCTTTGATAATACCAAGTGGCGTGAAGTCACGTGCAAGCACAGGGACAAAATGAGTTTTTTTATCGCTTTTAAGCACATCATATACCTCGTTAATATGTGAATCAACAAAGACGGTATGACTTTTTTGAAGGTATTTTTCAATGTTTGAGATTTTGCCACTTTTACGTTTATCATTTTGCGATACCAATTTGAGATGTTCATAACTTGAAACGATCTGCGTGACATCACACGTAGGCTTTTGAACAAAATAACCTTGCACCATATTGCAGCCAAGTTTTTTGCATTCAATGTATTCATCTTCACATTCAACACCTTCAGCAATCGTAAAAATACCCATAGCTTGGGCAATTTGAACGATGGAGCTGACAAAAAGCTTCTTCTTTTTACTCAGATGAATATCGCTGATAAAAAAGCGATCTATCTTGATGAAATTGGGGTCCGCATTAAAAAGCATCTGAAGCCCTGAAAATCCAACACCAAAGTCATCAATCGCCATCCTATAACCTTGTTGTTTATAAAGATTCAGTACCAGTTTATCGACTCCTGCATACATACCCACTTGGTGCTTTTCGGAGAGTTCAAAACAGATATTGGAAGTATCCATCTCATAGGTAGAAAGCAGTTCGCACGTGTAACCTGTCTTAAAATCGGGCATCATCGTGATGCGATTGTCAAGATTGTAAAAGAGTTTGATGTGTTTGGAAAAAGGAAGAAGCGAAAATTTATGAATCGCTTTTTCACGCAATATAACATCAATCGCATAGAGTGTTTTTTCACTGTATGCCGAATCAAAAATGCAGTCAATCGTTGTAAATCCAGCAGGTTCGTAATTGCGTATCAATGCTTCAACCGCGTAAAGTTTTCCAGTGTAAATATTGACAATAGGTTGAAAGGCAAAATCCGCCACTTCGATAAGTTTTTGCCATTTTTCGTTTAACATTGCGTATGATTCCTTCATTAAAGTTCTATAAGAACTTTTTACACGTCTTTAAAGCAAAGCTCTAAAGACTACGTTAACACTAGGTTTTCCTCGGCGGAATGCCCACGCACTTTGAGTGCTCCGAGTTCTTGCAAAATTCATTTTGCAAGAAGCCTATTCAATGAAGAAAATCATACTCTCAAGCGATTACTAAATCATTACATGTAAAGCGTTTAGTCGCAATTTTCCACGCAGATTTTATGCGGTATCACTTGTCCACCACACCCTACAAAACAGTTATCGTAGTTCTGTTCACAACCGCAATTGGTGGTACAAAAACTCTGCTGATTGACTAAAATTTGCTCAAACGTTGGACGAGCTGGAACCCAAGGTTCGCGTGGACGGTCATGACTTAAACGGTTCATATAGTGACGTAATTCATCGCGCTTTTTGCACGCGTAAGGATCTCGATCTCGCTCACATTGGCTTTGATAATGGCTAAGATCACGACTGTAATCGTAATAGTCTCTCTGCCAACGATGAAGTTCAAACTGATACTGCGAGTAATCCATTTGATAACGACTGTACGCCCTCTCATAGGCACGTTGTTCATCTACCTCGACCGCTTTGGCTTTGGCATAGGCATCATCCAAGCAGTATTGGTAATTGCGTTGACACTGATTTTGACAGCCTTGACGTATGCTTTCACAGCTACTGAGACAGGATTTCGACACCCCTGAAATGGGAGGAATATATTCATTTTTGATGACATAGCGTGGTCCACATCCGACAAAAAGCAGAGCGATAAACACCCAAAGGAAATGTTGCATAGAGCCTCTTTTAAATATTTTGGCGTATTATAGAATAAAATTGTGAAGTTTATTTGAAATTTTAAGGTTGAGAAAAATAAGAGTCGCGTTTAGTGTCAACTCTCTTTGTGTGCAATGTACGTGAGATAGAGAATATTGCTCATAGCGCCACTGCTTAAGATCATCGCCATAACCACAATCTGATAGCGAACAGCAATGAGCGGGTCAACCCCTGAAAGTATCTGCCCTGTCATCATGCCGGGTAAGGAGACAAATCCAACGGCTAAGAAAGAGTTGATTTGAGGAATCATCGAAGCTTTGAATGCAATCGCTCTGGCTTTTTCTTTTTCGTGATGTTCTCGCTCCTTCTCATAACGCTCTGCACACAATGAGATAGCATTCATAGCATTCGCATAGATCATGCCAGCAAGAGGAATAACAAAGCGAGGCTCCAATGGATTTTCAAGATCCAAAACTCCCCACAAAACCAGTGCAAGATTGAAAGAACCTCCAAGTGCGATAGCACCAAGAATGGCAAAATACGTTTGCAGGTCTTTATGACGAATATTACGCCTGGCAATCAGTGAAGCTGCTGTCATCATCACCGCAACCAAAAGAGCTAAAAGCCAAAGTGAATTGGTGCTAAACAATGAGGTTAAAACATACCCAATCAAAATCAGCTGTACACTCATCCTCAGTGTTGCAAGCGCTATTTCTGTTTTTTTGCCGACCCATGCATAATAATAAAAAGCAACTATGAAAAGAGGTGGAAGCATATAGAGTAGATTAAGAAGAGGAATATTTTGCATAATGTGCCTTTAAAAAAGCAGAGGTATGCAAAAAGCATACCCCGTAGAAGACGATGTGATTACTTACCTTGATTTTTAAGTGCCGCAATAATCGCAGCAATGTGCTCATGTTTGGTCTCATCTTCTTCGATATCAAGAATGGCATCCAGTGTAAATGTAGGAAGTTTTTTATCAAGGTACGTGGTGTTAAAGATACCGTTTTTAAAATCTTCATCACGTACAATTTGACGATGTAAGGGGATGTTGGTAGGAATACCAGAGATGATAAATTCATCCAAAGCACGTCTTGCTTTTCGTACCACACCTTCCCAGTCAAGACCCACAATGATCAATTTTCCAATCATGGAGTCATAATTGGTAGGCACAACATAATCTTTAAAACCAATGGCATCCAGTCTTACACCTGGGCCTCCTGGTGAAAGATACGTTGTAATGCGACCAGAGGATGGAATAAAGCCATTTTTAGGATCTTCCGCGTTGATACGAAATTCAATCGCATAACCTCTAAATTTGATATCTTCTTGCATCACAGGAAGTGGTTCACCCTCAGCAATGCGAATCATGCTTTGAACAATGTCCATACCCGTAATGGCTTCGGTAATCGTGTGTTCTACTTGAACACGGGTATTCATCTCGATAAAGAAGAAATTGTCATCTTCATCAACCAAATACTCAACCGTTCCAACGCTCTCATAACCCAATTTGAACATCGCTTTTTTAGAAGCGCGAAGTAACTCATTGCGTACTTTTGGGTTAAGTCTAGGGCTTGGAGCTATCTCAACTACTTTTTGATGACGTCTCTGAATTGAACAGTCACGTTCACTTAAGTGAATAACGTTACCGTATTTGTCCGCCATGACTTGAACTTCAATATGGCGAGGATTTTGAACATATTTTTCAATAAAAGCATCACCTCTACCAAAAAAGCGCTCGGCTTCTTTCGTTGCAGCTTCAAACATAGCCGCAAACTCTTCTTCTTTTCTGACGATACGCATACCCTTTCCACCACCGCCAAACGCTGCTTTGATGATTACAGGGAAACCAATTTCGTTTGCAACTTTAATCGCTTCGCCAATCTGAAGAATAGGTTGGTCTGTACCACCAAGAACAGGTACCCCTACAGCCTTCATAGCAATTTTAGATGCCATTTTGTCACCAAAAAGTGCAATATGATCAGGTTTTGGACCAATAAAAATAATGTCATGGTCAATACAATACTGTGCAAAATCAGCATTTTCAGATAAAAAGCCATATCCGGGATGAATCGCGTCTGCACCAACCTCTTTGGCAAGTGCTACGATATTTTTATAATCCAAATAAACTTCAATAGGATCGCCTTTGAGCAGATAACTCTCATCTGCTTTTCGGACCCAAACACCATTCGCATCAATCGTTGAAAAAACACAAACACTCTTAATCTCCAACTCTTTACATGCTCTAATGATCCTAAGCGCGATCTCTCCGCGATTGGCGATCAATACCTTTGTGATTTTTCGTGCGTACACTTGACAACTCCCACTACAAAATTGAGAATAAATTATATCACTTAAATATTAAACTAACCTCGGTATTGAAGACATAATTTTGACATAACTCTTATAGCCAATCTTCGCGCTTCACACTCTCATCAATATCGCGTCCCATACGTTGGTGCAACGCCCAATAATAATCCACAAATGCTTTGACATTTTGATCTTTTGGCATATATTGCCCCTCTTCTTTGTTCACAAAACGCTCTAAAAAAAGCTTCGCATCTGCTTTGGCAAGATAGTGTTGTAAAAGTTCCGTATAGGTTTGAAGATACCATGCTTTGAGTGTTTTATAAGCTTCCTCTGAGAGGTCGATCTCTAGTGTTTTATCAAACTTCAAAATGCCACTTTGGAAAAGCCCTGTAAGATGAATCAATCCTTCACAATAGTAAGGCTCAACCTCACCTGTTTTCATCCAGCCAATGAGTCCGATTGAACGCTTGATTACATCGCGTAAAAGTGGAAGACTAAGACTTGCATCTTCATCCATAAAGAAAGCCACAAGCCCACCCGTGGTTGCTTTAAACTCTTCAATATTTTTAAAAACACCACTTTGATTCATTCGCGTTTCCGTGTCATGATCCATCCATAAAATATGCCCAAACTCATGCCCAATGGTGCTTACTTCATACACCTGATGCCATAAAGAAGCTTGGTGAAAAATGATCTCTCGCTCATCATTCATAAATGCTTCGCCTAGAACCTCTTGGTTTATTTTTAAGAAAGGTTTTGCTCTGAGCCCATCTAAAATATTATCGGCAAAGGCAAAGATTTTTTTGCCAAGTTCTCTACTTACCGTCTCATCATTAGGGACGACTTGTGCGGAAAAAAGACCATTGAATTCTGCCGCATAAAAAAGAGCGGGACGTCCGATGTAAAGCTGTACGCGCTTAAGATTTGAGAGGACATTTTCTTTTACATGTAAAGCATTTTCTCCATTTTGATCCAAAAGGCGGATGAACATTTTGAGAATGCGCTCAAACGTCCCATAAGCACCTTTGTTTTCAGGATTAGAAACCCTCACATCCCACTCGAGGGCAACTGCTTTTTTATAGTGATCTTCATAGTATTCCAAAGGATGTCCGATCTGAATCGGTGCGGTGATTTTCATCCATTTTCGATCCACTTCAGCCCATTTTGCAATTAGCTCACGTCTATCTTCTTCACCAAAAGCGTCATCGAGCGCTTTAAAATAATCAATGTAAAATGCTTTTTGATCCCAATCAGGATCTTCCATCTCGGAGAGATCATCGCATAAGCTCTGCAAGGCATTTCGGACGTGTTGAACCTCTTTAACAAATGCTGTTGCATAGGCTTTTGCTATATAACCACCCTCTACTTTTTCCAAAACAGAATAAGATCTATCGCCATCTTGCCCTGATGGGTCTGGGTCAAGCAAACCTTTTACATGTAACATTTGTGCAATAGCTTCGTGATCTTTGCTATATTCAAGTTCTAAAAGTGGATTGATCGTATTGATGATGTGTTCAGTCCAGTGTGATTGCCATGTGCTCATTGCTATGCCAATCTCGTGGATTCCACGCAAAATACGACGGTAAAAAGGAGAGAAAAGCCACTCTTTGTCCACTTGGGAAAGGAGTTCACCATGAGCTTTAAGGTAAAATTCTTTCACCCACACATAAGCTTTTTCTTTCGCCAAAGAGATAAAAACCTCATCTTTGCCCTCTTTTTCAAGTGCTTGAACCATCTGTTCATCGCGAAGATTAATCAAACGTGTAAGGGCGGCTACTCTGTTTTCACGGATACATGAAAGCTCAATGCTTACCAAAAAAGCATCAATAAATGCTTCAATACGCTCATCATAATTTTCGGATTCTACAATACTAAAGTAACTCCCCAATGCTCTTTGGCGTTCGCCCAAAAGATCGTAAAACCGCTGTAAATCGTTTTCAAATTTCTGACTCATTTTCACTCTCTCATTTTTTTGTATTTTTTAAGTATAATTTTATCTCCCCTTATAGCATGAAGAGATTAACTATTACCTTAAGCATGAGCGTTGCCTCATGATTTATGGTAAATAATCTTGATCAAAAAATATCGGGATTTGAGATGATCTACACGCTTGAAAGGAAATAGTATGACCAGTCGTTATGAGTCCATTAACACCTATCTAAATCGAGGAATTATTGAAGCCAATATTGCCTATGCAAAAATGCATCAAACCTCTTTTTCGATTGTTAAATTTGGATTTGAAGTCGATCTTGAAGATGGCTTTTTCTTTAAAGATTTGATCACGTTTATTCATACTGAACTAGGTTTTCACACGCTATTACAACAAGGAACGGATGCCTTTTTGATTATCTTGCGCGATATTAAAATTCATCGTGCCAAAAAAGTGCTCAAAAAGTTAGAGCATAACATCAAGCAAAATTTTAAAATAGATCTAAAGCACATTGGTCTAACCCTTTTTGATGCCACAGATTCTTATAAAAGTTTACTCGATCGCTTGGATAAATACTACGTTATGTCACGTCTTTCTTCCCGTAAAAAGATCTTTTACGGCACGCTTGATTTTGACTTTTACGAGACACAAAATAAAAATGATGTCTTAGCCTCTATCTTACGCAAAGACAAAACAGTTACGCTCTACAATCTCTACAATGGCATACCCATTAAAGAAGAGGCAGAGATCGCTAAATTTGATGAAGGCATCGCCCAAATTAAGATCACAACACCTAAGATTTTGTACTACACCAAAGAGAATTTCACCTTTATACAACACGACAAAATTCCAAGCATTATTAAAGCAAGAATTATTAAAGTCGATCCTGAAAAATCACTTGTTGTTCTATCCAATTTAGAGTTTTTAGATGCTTCTCCAATGGACCGTATTTATACGAGGGTTCAGCCTCTAAGACCTATTAATGCAACTATCCTCATCAATAAAACCAGGCTGATGGATGGTACCATTGACACCATTTCAGAGAACTCTGTGGTTTTACATGTAAAGCTGGAAGACGTCGAAAAAATCTTGCATCAAGACCTCCTTAAAAAAGAGTTTGACATCACGTTTCAAATCCCAACGGAAAAAGGATTTTTAGCACCCATCTCTTCAAAAGCAACCATCTTTAGCATCGTTAATGAAACCATCGTGCTTAACATCCAACCCAATACGTTTATGAAATCCAAAATCAAACAGTTTGTTATTATGCGTCAAAATGCCCTTTTAGTTGACCTTAGACAACAGCTAAAACATCTGAGCTAAGAGGCTTCGCGCTAACATCAGCCAAAGTGAACAACTATTAATAAACATTTGATGCGTAAAATTAATGAAGAAAAAGCTATGATTATAAGACTATTCTATACAAGGTGAGCTAAAACTCAATGTAGTGTGGCTTCAACCGATCCATTATCTGCTCTTAACTATAGATCAACCGCTGTGACACAATGTCCATTTTTTGATAATCAAAAGGAAACCCAAATTTTATGTTATTTTCACAATTAAATCTTAGTGAACCCATTTTAAAAGCAATTCAAGATGAAGGCTACACAACCCCAACTCCCGTGCAAGAAAAAGCTATTCCTCCTATCTTAGAGGGTCGCGACATGCTTGCGGGTGCTCAAACAGGAACAGGAAAAACCGCTGGTTTTACCCTTCCGATCTTAGAATTACTCTCTAAAAAACCTCACAGTAAAGCTAAACCACTTCTTCGTGTACTCATCCTCACACCTACTCGAGAGCTTGCCGCGCAAGTTGGGGAAAGTGTTAAAGCGTATGGTAAATACTTACCCTTTAAAAGTGCCGTTATTTTTGGAGGCGTTGGCATTCATCCCCAAATTCAAACCATGCGTGCAGGCATTGATATTCTTGTTGCAACGCCGGGTCGTTTGTTAGACCACATTTCACAAGGCACGATTGATCTTAGACATATCGATACGTTTGTTCTCGATGAAGCCGATCGCATGCTTGATATGGGATTTATCAAAGATATTCGCCGTGTCATTTCTCTACTCCCTGCAAAACGTCAAAACCTGCTCTTTTCAGCGACCTACTCCGATGACATCAAAAAACTCTGTGAGTCGATCTTGAAAAATCCAGCAATTGTCGAAGTAGCACGTCGTAATACCTCCAGTGAACTCGTGAATCAACGTGTCATTATGGTGGATTGTAAACGCAAAACGGCACTTTTGGGCAAACTAATCAATGAGAATAAATGGGAGCAAGTACTGGTCTTTACACGCACCAAACACCATGCCAATAAAGTCTCTGAGTACCTTGCCAAAATCGGTATCAGTTCAGCCGCCATTCACGGAAACAAAAGCCAGAGTGCGCGAACCAAGGCTTTGAGCGATTTTAAAAATGGCTCGATTAAAGTACTCGCGGCTACAGATATCGCAGCACGTGGTCTGGACATCGACCAACTCCCACATGTCGTCAATCTTGAACTGCCAAACATTGCGGAAGACTATGTTCACCGTATCGGAAGAACTGGGCGCGCAGGCAATAATGGTGAAGCCATCTCTTTGGTATGCGTGGATGAGCATGATTACTTACGTGGTATTGAAAAACTGATCAACAAAAAGTTTGAGCGTGAAATCGTCGAAGGCTTTGAGCCTGATCCTAACATCAAAGCAGAACCAATTCAGCAAGGTCGTGGATCAAAACCACAAGGTCAACCAAGACGCAGAGACAATGCGCCTCGTGAATACGTCGAGAAAAGAAGAGAACGACAGCGATGATGATCTACGTCGATGCCGATGCCTTTCCCAATACGCTCAAAGAAATTCTTCTTCGAGCGGTCTTTAAACGCGGCATCACGACCCATTTTATTGCCAATAAAAAAATACCGCTTCAAGACTCACCTCTCCTTACGATGATTATCGTAGCGCAAGGGGCAGATGAGGCGGATCACTACATCGTCGAACACGCGGAAAGCTCAGACTTGGTTATAACCGCTGACATCCCTTTAGCTGACAGGCTGGTCAGCAAAGGTGTCCTTGCCCTTGATCCTAGAGGCACGATTTACGATGAGAGCAACATCAAAAGTCTGCTCGCCATGCGCAATCTTATGCAAGAGCTCAGAGATGCTGGAGAGATCACTGGAGGGCCTAGTGCCATCGGTGAAAAACAAAAAAGAGCCTTTGCAGATGCGCTGAACGCCCTCTTACAAAAAATTCCTACGAAACGCTAACCTCTTTACATGTAAATCTCTCAAAACTTTTTTCCCATCTCCATTTTTGCAGAATTAGGCAATGATATTACACTATCGTTCTATCGTAAAATCCTACTTCGTTTTATAATTTCATCAACATATTATTCATGGAGATGATTTCAATGCACTATAAAACGATAGGCAAAACAGATGCTAAAGTTTCAAGCATAGGGCTGGGCTGTATGGGAATGAGCGCTGCGTATGGAGATCGTGATGATGCGCAGAGCCTTGCAACACTGCACCGTGCACTCGATCTTGGTATCAACTTTTGGGACACTGCGGATATTTACGCCAATGGAGCCAATGAAGAGCTTATCTCCAAAGTGCTTGTGGAAAACCGCGATAAAATTTTCATCGCCACCAAGTTTGGGTTTCGCATGCGTAACAATGAAGGCGACTCTTTTGTCGGTGGCGACATCTATATTGATGGCTCACCAAAACATATTAAACACGCTGTTGAAGAGAGCCTTAAAAGACTTAGAACCGATGTGATTGATCTTTACTATGCGCATCGCATTGATCCAAATATTCCCGTTGAAGAGACCATAGGAGCTATGGCGGAACTGGTTAAAGAAGGCAAAGTCAAATATTTGGGGCTTAGTGAATGCACCGCCGATGATCTTAAAAGAGCACATGCGACTCATCCCATCACCGCGCTTCAAAGTGAATACTCCCTCCTCACACGGGATGTCGAAAAAGAGATACTTCCTCTCACGAAAGAGCTAGGCGTAACGTTCGTACCCTTTGCGCCACTGAGTCGTGGGCTTATCACCAATACGCTGGAAGTAAGTACGCTTGAAAGTAACGATTTTCGTAAAAACTTACCTCGTTACAATGGTGAATATTTAGAAAACAATCAAAAACTATCCACAGCTTTTAGCGACTTTGCACAAAGTAAAAACTGCACGCCTGCACAACTTGCCATCACTTGGGTTATGGCGCAAAGTGATAATATCATCCCCATCCCTGGCACGAAAAAATGCAAATACTTAGAAGAAAATGCTGGTGCCGTGGATGTTATGCTAAATGCAGCAGACTTAGCAATCATTGAAGGAATAATGAAGCAATACCCTAATATTGGACCTCGCTACAGTGACCGTGAAAATAAATTTGTAAAGAAGTAAAACGATGAAATCTATAACTATTCTGGGGCTAGTAACCTCATTGGTTTTAACATGTGCTGTTGCGGAAGAAAGCCAGAGCATTACAAAAGCTGGAACGCAAGCTTCTATCAAAGGTTCCAGTGAATACTTCACGGGAAATGTTCGTGTCGACCCTCTCTTTCCTGTGACAGAAGCATCCCCGTTTTCAGGGGCTTATGTCACCTTTGAACCAGGAGCGCGTTCGTTTTGGCATGTTCATCCCTCAGGACAGCATCTCGTTGTAACTTCAGGTATGGGGTGGACGCAAGAGGTCGGAAAACCAAAAGTGGAAGTCAAAGAGGGCGATGTTATTTGGTGTCCTCCCGGTGTCAAACACTGGCATGGTGCAACTACAACATCTTCTATGACCCATATGGCACTTACAGGAACACTCAATGGCAAAAATGTTGAATGGCTAGAAGCCGTTTTGGATGAGCAATATAAACACTAACAAGAAAGAGTCATCATGCATTATGTCAAAAAAACATCATTTATGTTAGCAATCATTTTTAATCTTTTAACAGGAGTTACTATGGCAGCCGATTACAAACAAAATCCATTTACCCTCACCTATAATGGGGCTATCAAAGAAAATATCAAAGGCAAAGTTAACATTCATCCCTTAACCTATAAACTAAACGGCATTGAAATTGCCGCCAACGTCTACACACCAGCCAATTATGATCCTTCTAAAAAGTATCCTGCTGTTGTCGTTGCCCATCCAAATGGGGGTGTCAAAGAACAAGTAGCGGGTTTGTATGCCCAACGCCTCGCTGAACAAGGTTATATTACTATTGCTTCAGATGCTGCTTATCAAGGCGCTAGTGGAGGACAACCACGCAACGTGGATAAGCCAGCCAACAGAGTAGAAGACATCCACGGTATGGCTGATTTTATCACTCATTATGCTGGTGTTGATGCCAATCGTTTGGGACTTCTTGGTATCTGCGGTGGTGGTGGATACTCATTGGAAGCAGCAAAAACAGATAAACGTTTCCATGCCATTGCAACACTCAGTATGTTTAATTCAGGCATCGTTCGAAAAAACGGTTATCTTGACTCTCAAATCGACACAATCCAAGCCAGATTAAAACAAGCAAGTGACGCTAGAGCACAAGAAGTTGCTGGTGGAAAGGTACTCTATATTGCTGATACTATACCAACCGATGAGCAAGTTGCAAAAATGCCTTATGATTTGTATCGTGAAGGTTTTGAGTATTACTTCAAAACACATGCGCATCCAAACTCAACGTTTAAATATACAATGAGTAGTTTACTGGATCTTATGATTTTTGATGCGACAGCTAACATGGATCTCATCAACCAACCACTTTTAATGATCGCTGGAGATAAAGCAGATTCGCTCTATATGACTTTAGAAGCTTTTCAAAAAGCACACAATACACAAAGTAAAGAGCTCTTCTTAATCAAAAATGCTACGCATATTCAAACATACTTTATACCAGAATATGTCAACCAAGCTATGGGAAAATTGACCGAATTTTTTGAAAAAACACTCGCTAAGTAAAGGAATAATCATGCAATACGTAACATTAAAAAATGGTATTCAAATGCCACAACTCGGATTTGGTGTTTTTCAAATCCCCGATTTAAAACAGTGTGAAACCTCAGTGCATGAAGCACTAGAAGTGGGATACTGCTTGTTCGATACAGCCTCCGCATATCAAAATGAAGAAGCTATAGGAAACGCTCTTAAAACAAGTTCTATTGCACGAGAAGAGCTTTTTATTACAACGAAACTCTGGATCAGCGATGCAGGTTATGAGAAGACCAAAAAAGCATTTTTGACCTCTTTAAAAAAATTAGGATTAGATTATCTTGATTTGTATCTGATTCATCAACCTTTCAATGATGTGTACGGTTCGTGGAGAGCGATGGAAGAGCTTTATAAAGAAGGTCTTATCAAAGCTATCGGTGTTTGCAACTTTGCGCCCGATAGACTCGTCGACCTTGCTCTGTATAATGAAATAGCACCTATGCTCAATCAAATCGAAACGCATCCCTTTCACCAACAACAAGAAGCGCAAACCGTGATGCAAGCGTATGGCATTCAAATGCAATCGTGGGGACCTTTTGCTGAGGGGAAAAACAACATCTTCCACAATGAGCTTCTAGCATCCATTGCAAAAAATCATGGCAAGTCCATTGCCCAAGTTGTTTTACGTTGGTTAATGCAACGCAATATCGTTGCCATACCTAAATCCGTACGTCCAGAGCGAATGGCTGAAAATTTTGCTATATTTGATTTTGAATTATCTGAGCAAGAGATGCAAGACATTGTTGCACTTGACCAAAAAAAGAGTAGCTTTTTTGACCATCGTGACCCAGCAATGGTTAAGTGGCTAAGTGGCTATAAATCGTGAATAAAATGATGGGACGATAATCATGAAACACAAAACTGTTGCTATTGCAGGTGCTACGGGACTCGTTGGTAGTCATTTACTCAATGGCTTATTAGCCGATCCAGCGATTGAAAAAGTTTATGCGTTGGGCAGAACGCCCTTACCTATTTCGCATGAAAAGCTAACGTTCATTCACGTTAATTTTGATGCGTTACCCACTTTGCCACCCCTTGATGAAGTCTATTTGGCACTGGGAACGACCATTAAGGTTGCGGGGAGTAAAGATGCATTTTCAAAGGTGGATTTTACGTATAATCTAGCCGTAGCAAAAACAGCGTTAGCAGCAGGAGCGAAGAAAATTGGTGTTGTCAGCTCCATCGGAGCAGATGCTCATTCCAACAGTTTTTATCCTCAAGTAAAAGGGCAACTCGAAGATGCCTTGAAAGCGTTAACGCCCGAAGGTTTGGTCATTGTCAGACCATCCATTTTGCTAGGAGATCGAAAATCCTTAGGTCAGCCTACACGCAGGGGTGAAGAAATTTTCATGGCTCTTGCCAAGCTACTCAACCCATTTCTACCCAAAACCTTTAGGGCGATAGAAGCAACAAAAGTAGCCAATGCTTTACGTGCAGAAGTGCCAAAAACTACGGGTAACGTGATGATTGATTCGGCTCACTTACAGCAATACGCATTATAGGAAAGGCAATAAATAATGAAACAAGCACTATGGGCTATTTTAGCTATCGTATTCATTGGTTTCATACCATTTCTGGAGGCAAAAGAGATGTTAGAAAACGCATTAACCCCTAAACAACAAAGCATCATTACCATTTCAGCATTTACGGCTAATGGCGACCTTGAAAAACTCAAATCTGCCCTTATTCAGGGATTAGATGCTGGTCTTAGTGTCAATGAGATCAAAGAAATTTTAGTGCATCTGTATGCGTATACGGGATTTCCACGAAGCCTTAATGGTATCAATACCTTTATGACAGTGATAAATGAACGTCAAGCAAAAGGCATAAAAGACACCATGGGGAAAGAGGCAACTGCGTTACCCTCTAATTTTAACAAAGACGAATACGGTGCGCGTGTGAGAGCTGAACTGCTGGGTCAAAAAGAGATTCCCTCCCCGAGTAGTTACCAACTCTTCGCACCTACCATCGATACGTTTTTAAAAGAACACCTTTTTGCGGACATCTTTGCACGGGATATTTTGGATTATCAGACACGAGAACTGGTTACCATTTCAGCCCTTGCTTCGATGATGGGCACAGCACCACAACTTCAAGCACATCTTGGTATTGCCCTAAATATGGGGCTTGCGAAAGAGCAGTTGGAAGCGTTTACGGCGGTACTTAAAAAAGAAGTCGGAGACCAAGAAGCGCAAAGTGCTCATGATGTTCTAACCATCGTGCTTAAAAATAGAAAGTTATAAGGAAAATACCCTATGTCAAAAAACGTTTTAATTCTCTCAGCAAGCCCACGCAAAGGGGGCAATTCGGATCTTTTATGCGATGAATTTTTAAAAGGCTCACTTGATGCTGGAAATAAGGCTGAGAAGATTTTTCTGAAAAATAAAAATATTGGTTACTGCACCGGCTGTGGTGTCTGTTTTGGAGGCAAGCCCTGCTCTCAAAAAGATGATATGGGTGAAGTGTTAGAGAAGATGATTGATGCAGATGTCATCGTCATGGCGACACCCGTTTATTTTTATGCGATGAACGGGCAGATGAAAACACTCATTGACCGTACCTGTGCGAGGTACCAAGAGATTAACAACAAAGAGTTTTATTTTATCGTGGCCGCAGCCGATGGCAGTAAAGCTTTGATGCAGCGAACCATTGAGGAGTTTCGTGGCTTTACCTACTGTTTGAGCAACCCTAAAGAAAAAGGGATTGTTTATGGAACAGGTGCTTGGCAAATAGGTGACATCAAGGGCAAACCCTCTATGAATGAAGCCTATACATTTGGTAAAAATGCTTAATGACAAACGTATTTAAAATTTACCTCCTCGCCTTTATGAGCTTTTTAGTCGGTACATCACAGTTTATTATTGTGGGTGTTTTAGATCAAATAGCAGATTCACTGGGCATTTCCGTCTCGTCTGCTGGACAGCTTGTAAGTGTTTATGCTCTCGCTAGTGCTATAGGAACGCCTCTGGTCATTATGGCGACTTCTAAAATGGATCAACGAGCGCAACTGTTACTCTCATTGGTTGTGTTTATCATCGGTGTTTTTGCAATGCCTCTGTTTCATAGCTATCTTTTGATCGTGCTTTCTCGCATCATTGTAGGTGTGGGAGCAGGTGTTTTTGTGGTAACAGCTTATGCGATGAGCGCCAACTTGGCTGAGAGAGGAAAACAAGGAACGGCTATGTCAAACATTGCAATGGGTTTTAGTCTCTCCCTTGTTTTGGGCGTTCCCTTAGGGCGCGTCATTACGGCTATGGCGAATTGGCAGGCTATTTTTTGGCTCATAGGCATTTTAAGTCTCTTCTCGTTTTTCGTTGTGGCTAAAGTCCTTCCCAAAACGGTGGGTGAACCTCCTATTGCGATAAGTGAACAACTCTCCTTTTTAAAACAGCCTAAAATCATGAGCGCTCTTGGCATTACGTTTCTCTTTTTTATCAGTTTTTCCATTATCAATACCTACATCACACCCTTCTTATTTTCCATTCGCCCTCTGAGTGAGCATGAAATAAGTACGATTTTATTTGCCCTTGGCATTGCGAGTTTTGTTGGCTCAAAGTTAGCAGGCTTTTTAGCCGATCGCATCGGCATCACCCGAACGCTTTTGGGCAGTATGTCTGTGCATCTTGTAGCGCTCATCCTTCTTTTCTTTGTGGCACACTCCATTCTCTTAACATCACTTTTACTTTTTATTTGGGTGGCGGCATCATGGACATTTGGACCAACGCAAAGTTTCAACTTAGCCTCTATTGCGCCCAAAGCTTCTGGCATACTCCTTAGCCTTAACAGCTCATTTGTCCAACTTGGTTTTGCCGTGGGTGCAGGTTTGGGAGGCATTACCATTAGCCATTTACCGCTAATCGCCCTCAGTGGCGTTGGTAGTCTTTGTACCTTATGTGCCATAGGCATGTTGCTTTTAAGCGTTAAAAAATACGCTCATTCATCACAAATGCTATAATTTAAAAAATAAAGGAATAAAAACATGGATGCACTTTTTGAAGCATACAGAGCTGAAATTATCAAGAGAATTGAAGCAAAACGCGTGGAAGATGGCATTATAAAAACAGAGATTCCAACACTGAGTTTTTACTACTCAAGATCAACCACTGAATTTGCAACAGTCGTTTATGAACCTTCCCTTTGCCTTGTCTTACAAGGATCAAAAGCATTAATATTGGGCGATGAAAACTATAGTTATGACCCTTCACGTTACCTTTTAGCTTCGGTTCATATGCCTACACGTGTACGCATCATGGAGGCTTCAGAAGAGAAGCCTTATATCTCTTTAAAACTGACGTTTACAATGGAAGATATTTTTGAGGTAATAAAAGAAGCACATACTCAATCACGCACTACAAATCTAACGCCAGAATTAGGTCTTTGCTTTGGAGATATGAGTACACAAGTGATAGACCCAATCGCGCGCTTAGTACGTCTGCTGGATACTCCCAATAACATCAAATTCATGGCACCGATGATTATTAAAGAGGTTTTATACCATGTCATCAATGACAAAGGGGGAGATTTTCTTCGTAAGTATGTTATGGATGGAAGCATTGTTCAGCAAATTGTTAAGGTTATTGCCAAAATCAAGCAAGATTTTACAGAAACTATCAATATGAAAGAGCTTGCAAAGTCTTATGGTATGAGCGAATCTTCACTTTATCACAACTTTAAAAAAGTAACCATGTTAAGCCCTTTGCAATTTCAAAAAACCCTACGTCTCGAAGAAGCCAGACGCATGCTTTTAACACAAAATATCGAAGCCACTGAAGTTGCCTTTGCGGTCGGATATGAAAGTCCATCACAGTTTAGCAGAGAATATGCTCGTATGTTTGGTCTACCTCCTAAAATGTACGCGAAAACCGTTCAAGAAGATGCGGAAGATATCTCTTAGGTTTGCTACTGTAATTACTGCTTATTGTTTTTTACATGTAAAGCTTTACATGTAAAAAACTTTGCAGAATCTGACAAGCATCATACATAATCGTTCTACCACCCAAAGAGACAATGCCACTATAATTTCTACGTTTTTACATCATCGTAGGAGTTATAAAATGGTTTTATCCAATACCAATAAACGTCGAAATTTTTTAATCACCAGCGCTGCATTAGCTGCTGGTTCATTGTTACCACACGAATTATTTGCAGAAGAATCAACCACCACTAAGAAAATCTTAATTGCCTATTTCTCACACTCAGGAAATACACGTTACTTTGCAAAAGAGATTCAAGCACAAATAGGCGGTGATCTCTTGGAAATCAAAACCGTTAATCCTTATCCTGTGGATTATGACAGTGTTGTCGATGTGGCTAAAAAAGAGCAAAAGGCAAAATTTAGACCTAAACTTGCAACCCTTCCAACCAATCTCAATGCGTATGACATTATCTTTATAGGTTATCCAAACTGGTGGGGAACGATTCCCATGGCATTGTTTACTTTTTTTGAAGAGAACCATTTTGAGGGAAAAACACTCATCCCTTTTTCAACGCATGAGGGAAGTCACTTTGGAGATAGCATCAGCGATTTAAAAGCTCTCAACCCAAAATCAACCTTTTTCAAAGGGCTAGAGATGCGAGGAAGAAGTGTGCAATCTTCATCGAGTAAAAAAGATATCACCGCGTGGCTTACAAAACTCAATATTGCTAAAATCTAAGCTGATGCGTTCTAACTCTCTGTCTCGATTTATACTCAATACATTTTTAATCAGCCTTATCCCGTCATCAATTTTAAATAAGCTAACGGGAAATCCGTTGCATGAGGTAGTTGGTGTAATTATTCTCTTATTGATTGCAACACATACGTTTTTTAACCTTCGCTGGTTTACTGTTTTTTGGAAACAAAAGAATACATTTCATCGTCTTTTTAATACAACTATTCTTCTGCTAATGGTAGTTGCTTTTTTAGTGTTAATTACTAGCAGTCTTATGATTTCAAAGTCTCTCTTCACATTTTTAGACTTTAAAAGTACATTGATGCTACGTCAACTTCATACCACATCTGCCTATTGGTTCTTTATTTTGGGATTTATCCATTTAGGTATTCATTGGCATCGTTTTAGTGCATTGCTTCAAAAAAAATTTCGTATTCACGCACTTTTATCGCACCCACTTGCAACCTTCATCGCTTTGTTGATAGTACTTTATGCAGGATTTATCTTTATTCAAAGAGACATTGCTTCAAAACTTTTTATGACCTTTGCTTTTGAATTTTGGGATACAGAACAGTCTATCTGGAGTGTTGCGCTTGATTATATGAGTATGTCTATAGCACTCATTTTTTTGACACGCTCTTTTTTAAAATTCCAAAAACTGTTAAGATAAATTTTTGCAGAATCAGGCAATTTATATGGATTATTTATCTACCACTTGGTCATGGCTTCGTTCTATAATACTGAATATATTTTAACAAGGAAAGACTATGGACAATTTTACATTTTGTAATCCAACTCAAATTGAGTTTGGAAAAGAGAAAGAGAAAGAGGTCGGTAAACATTTACATGTAATTGGTGCTAAAAAAGTTTTGTTAACCTACGGCAGTGAGCGTATTAAAAAAGATGGTCTGTTCGATACTGTTATCAACAGCTTAAAAGAAAATAATATTGCGTACGTTGAACTTGGTGGCATTGTAAGTAATCCTCTACTTTCAAAAGTTTATGAAGGCATTGAAGTCGCAAAAAAGAATAGTGTTGATGCCATTCTCTCCATCGGTGGTGGTTCTGTGCTTGATAGCTCTAAAGCGATTGCAGCGGGGGCTTTGTATACTGGTGATGTTTGGGACTTCTTTTTAGGTAAAGCTGCTGTTGAAAAGGCATTGCCTATTGTTGATATTATTACCTTAGCTGCAACAGGAAGTGAGATGAATTGTGGTGGCGTTGTTACCAATGATACCACGAAACAAAAGTATGCGATTCAATCACCTTTCTTGTTTCCAAAAGTCTCTATCATCAATCCTGAACTTCAAAGTTCCGTGAGTAGAGATTATCTCGTTTATTCGGCTTCTGATATCATCGCGCATTGTATTGAAGGTTATTTTACAGCAACTGTTCAACCTACACTCATTAACAAACAAATAGAAGCGATCATCACAACCGTTATGTATACCACTGAAAAACTGATTGCTAATCCAAAAGATTATGATGCAAGAGCTGAATTTGCTTGGGCTGCTACGTGTGCGCTCAATGGATTAACTTATGTTGGGACTTCAGGTTTTGGTTACCCAAATCATATGATAGAACATGCACTTTCTGCCATCTGCAACGTTCCTCATGGTGCGGGACTTTCTGTCGTGATGCCAGCATGGATGCGTTGGTATAAAGAGAAAAATGAAGCTCAATTTACTCGTTTTGCGAAAACAATTTTTGGTCTTGATGATGCCAACAAAGGCATTGATGCCCTTGAAGCATGGTTTAACAAAGTTGGAACACCGACCAAATTGTCACAGATGAACATTTCTCGCGCTACATTAGATGCTGTGATTGATAATGCAACTGAAAATGCTACTTATTTTGGTATGCCAGAGTTATACACGAAAGAGGCTATTACCAAGATTCTGACAAGCGCTTTATAACCGACATAACTAAAGGTGGTTTTTTTATATCAAAACCACCTTTATATTCACAACAAAGAAACATTATGCACACATCAAATTTTGATTTAAAAACAAAGCGTTTTCGCAATCTCTATCCAATTCAAATGCCTAAAATGACATTGGCACAAAGTCTTCGTGCGGTTTATGAAATTCTTTATAAATCTTCTTATAAAAACCCTAAACGAAAGATGCCACAAATAAAACCTGATCTTGATATGTTTGGTCAAAAAAGTGATACGCTCAAATTTATTTGGTTTGGACACTCCACGGTTTTGCTCAAAATAGATGGACTCAAAGTTCTTATTGATCCTATGTTTTCAACCTATGCTTCTCCTATTATAGGGACTTTTAAACGATTTCAACCTCCCGTAGTCGAGCTTAAAGAACTACCACCTATTGATGTAATTGTCATCTCACATGACCATTACGATCACCTAGATAAGAAAAGTATTCAATTTTTCAAACACCATAAGACACGCTTTTTAGTTCCCCTTGGTATAAAACGTTATTTAATCAATTGGGGAATAGCAGAGTCTAAAATTATAGAGCTTGATTGGCATGAATCCCATGATATAGGTTCTGTAACCTTTACCGCGACACCCGCTCATCACTTTTCAGGCAGAAGCCTCTTTGGACACAATAAAACGCTTTGGGCTTCATGGGTTATCAAAGGAAAAAATGAGAAATTATTTTTTAGTGGAGATTCGGCATACAGCCCACATTTTAAAGAGATTGGCTCTATGTATGGGCCATTTGATGTCGCTTTTATGGAAAATGGACAGTACGATAAGCGTTGGATTTACGCGCATATGATGCCCGAACAAACCATCCAAGCTATTAAAGACATCAAAGCTAAATTCTTTGTTCCCATTCACTGGAGTATGTTCAGACTCTCTGCACACCACTGGTTAGATCCTTTTATGCAGTCACTCAAAATTACTGAAGAGCAAAAAGTAGCTATGATCAATCCTTTTTTAGGAGAGATCATGTGTGTTGCCAAATAAAATTTAAAAAGAATCTTCCCTTTTTGGAAGACTTATACCCAAAAATGTTTTAATGATTCTAAATGCATTTGAATATAGGGGTTATCACTTGATTTAATGTATTTAAGCAGTGGTAGCCCTAGAAGTTCGCCTACGTATTCAAAATCTTCTACTTGTTTAATACTCTCTAAAAACACCTTCGTTGCGTCTCGTTTTGCTACAAAATTTTCAAGCCTCTTCGTGTAAAAATCACTCTGTACGATACCATCTTTACATAATGATTTTCCACTTTCATAACTAACAGCAGGGCACGCAGTATCCACAAGAATATGCTCACAATAAGGACTAATAGGATAGAGCCTGCATGCTGGTGTTCTTTGTTCATATATACTGCACTTCTTATCAATGTAATATTTACAATGCCCCTTTCCATCGTTCAGTAAAACATAAACGACCAAATCTTCACCATTAACGCTAAATAAAATAGGAAAATTTTTATAGACATCTTCAAAATCTTCTAATATAAGCGGAGATGCCGCAAAACCTTTGGCACCATTGCAACAATTACCCTCGCACGCTGAACAGCCATTAAAGTATAAATTATGGCTTTTAATATTGACAAAACTTCCAATGCTTTCCATAGGAATCCTCTTTGAATAAAATATGATTTTTTGAATGTTAAAATGAAGGAATAAATGAGAAAAAATCAACCAAAAGGAATAAAAACAGATCTAATAAAATGGCTATTTTTAGGAGGTTTTGATTGATTTTTCTCGTATATAACGAGATAAATTATAGAAAGAAGAGCGAGGTTTTCAATAGAACAATTCTCCCTAAATATTGCCCATTTCTACGAAGTTTTAGTTAACAAATAGCTTTCTTGAAAGAAAAGAGTATCGTATAGATACTCTTCAATATATTTCGTTAGGACATAGGTTCCTATAAGCTTTACATTTTATTTTTTATAGGAGCTTCGACATTGGAAAATGCTTGCACCATATCGGGTAAGCGTTTCCCTCGAATTTCAATTTTAGCGATGGAATCGTTCAGTTCAGCTAATTCACTTGCTGAAAAATGAACATTAACAGCACCAATATTTTGTAGCATATGCCCTTTATGTGTTGTTCCAGGAATTGGCACAATCCATGGCTTTTGCGCCATTAACCATGCGAGTGCGACTTGTGCAGGAGTAGCAGACTTTTGTAATGCCCATTTTTTTAATAACGCGACAAGTGCAAGATTGTGTGTCAAATTCTCAGGAGCAAATCTAGATTCAGTACTTCTAAAGTCTCCAGCGGCAAATCGTGTATTTTCATCGATCCACCCCGTAAGAAATTGAACACCTAGAGGACTCCATGGAACAAAACCAATGCCAAGTTCTTCGCAAGTTCGGATTACTTCATTTTCTGGTCCGCGCCAAAGCATAGAGTATTCACTTTGTACAGCTGTAACGGGCAGCTCCGCATGAGCACGTCTCAGTGTTTGAAGTCCCATCTCTGAAAGTCCCCAATGAAGAACTTTTCCTTCAGTCATCAAATCCTTAACAGCTCCTGCAACATCTTCTATAGGAATTGCAGGATCAACTCTATGTTGATAGAGTAAATCAATACGATCTGTCCTAAGGCGTTTTAACATACCTTCAACAACCTGTTTTATATGTTTTGGATGGCTATTGAGCCCGGGTAAACGCTTACCCGTTTCTTGGTCTATGTTCCAGCCAAACTTCGTTGCGATACTTATTTTATCTCTAAAAGGGGCTACGCCTTCACCAAGAATTCGTTCGACTTCAAACGGTCCATAGGCTTCTGCCGCATCAAAGAAAGTAACACCATTGTCAAAAGCTGTTTGAATAACATCAATCATTTCTGGTTTATATGGCACAGAAGTATCATATTTACGGCTCATGTTCTGAACCCCCAAGCCAAGACTGGAAACTTCAAGTGAGCCTAATTTTCGTCGTCCTAACAATGAACTTTGTGGTGATATAGCACTATTGGCTACTTTCATTGTTTTTTCTTGCGCTAAGGCTGGAATGCCAGAAAGTAGTGTCGCAGTAGCAACACTAGATCCGGTAACTAAAAACTGACGTCTACTCATAGTGTTATCATTATGCATGTTTTTCCTTTTTAAAATTTATTTTCTTGTGTTATTTGATTTTCAAAATTTTTACAAACTCTTTTCAAACACCTCTCTGTCCCAACCACCACCAAGTGATTTGTAAAGTGAAACACCTGAAATACATTTTGCATCAATTTTATGTATTTTTATTACTCCAAGCTATTTCTAGCCCATCCAACTCTTCTTCTATGCGATGAAATGCATCATCACCAATCTCTTCACTGGCACGCATCGTTACGATTATTTTTCTAGCTGATTGGATAACGTGTTGTAACTGTGCATATTGTGTGTTGTCAAAATCTGTATCAATTTTGAAAAATGTAACAAATTTTTGGCGGATTTCATCAGCCGAAGGAGAATGATCATTTTTAAGCTCTGCTAATACTGAATGTAAAATCGCTTTACGAGCAATGCCTACTTCTCGACTTATGTGATTATCGTCATGGAAATTGAAGATTTTTATCAATGGTTTAAGAGTAAGCCCTTGAATGACAAGCGTACCAAACACAACAGCAAATGTTACTAAAAGAATGAGGTCGCGATATGGAAACTCCGAAGGTAATGCCATAGCCGCAGATAAGGAAACAATACCGCGCATACCCGCCCAAGAAATAACAATACCACCTTGAATTGTAGCTCCTACCATGGGACGTGGAGAATTAAAACCTATTTGACGTTCCCTCCATCTAGCGAATAAATTAAAAGGCATGTGCAAAAGAGGTCGCACTATAATAACAGTGAAGAGTACAACAATCGCAATAATCAAATAGTGTGTACGATCCGCTTCAATCAAGTTCCCCAAGATAGGTCTCATTTGTAAACCAATAAAAATAAACGCAAAAATATTCAGAGCAAAAACAACCGTTTGCCACACAACATTTGTTGAAATACGTGTTTCAGCAGAAATCTTACATGGAGCTGTACGTGCCATAGCAATGGCATAAGATACGGTCGTGAGTACCGCAGACAACCCAAGATCTTCCGCAAGAATCCATATCCCAATAGCACATATAAATTGAAGGATAATGGCAGTTGGAATATGCTCTATATGCTCCATCACACGCAAAGTCAACCACCCAAATACAAGACCCGCAATCAGACTACCTGCTACTGCTAGTAAAAAAACAGGTGCCACTTCAGACGCGGTAAAACTATTTGCTACGATGGCACCCACGGCTAAGCGGTAAATTAAAAGCGAGCTGGCATCGTTTAATAGACTTTCTCCTTCAAGGACTGTCAAGATACGATGCGGTGTATGTAACGGTCGAAGTACCGCTGTTGCAGCTACCGCATCGGGTGGTGCCACGATTGCACCAAGCGCAATTGCTACAGCCCATGGCATTGATGGGACCATTGCGTGAACGACAAACGCAACTGCCATTGTTGTAATACCAACGGCAAATATAACCAAACACATCACAGGAAACCAATTATCTTTAAGATCTCTAAGTGAAGAATCATAGGCTGCATCCAATAAAACGGGTGCTACGAAAAGTGCCAAAATAAGTTCAGGAGGAAGAGATAACATCGGTGCTCCAGGCAAAAATGCAAGTGCCGCACCGCCAAGCGCAAGAAAAACAGGATAAGGCGCTCCCACACGCCTTGCAAGTGCCGCAAGTATAACTGCCGCGATGAATAAACCAAGAAATTGTTCCAATTCTCTCATACGATACTACTCTCTTTCACGCATATTGATTATTTCAAGCCCTTAAATCTTATATCTACTCATAATATTTGCTTATTCACCTGCTGGAAAATCCGTCGATGCGGCAAGCTCTTTTTGAGCTTCAAAGGCACTCAGACGTTTTTTCAATGTTGCAATCGTACCCTCCAATGCTTGAGAACCTAACACCATACGCAAAGGAGCTGGCTCAATATCAACACTTTCAATAATACGCGTTGCCATACGTGCAGGGTCCCCTGGTGCCAAACCATTTGCAGGATCTAGCATCTTTAAAAATGCATGCGCTGGTGTTGCATCATACTCAGGCATTAGGGTAGCTACTTGTGCACTGCCGTAACGAAACTCGGTGCGTGCACCTCCTGGTTCAATAATTGTCATACCGATTCCAAAAGAAGCTACCTCTTGGGCAACCGATTCAACAAAACCTTCAATACCCCATTTAGTCGCGTGATAAAGCGAATTGCCTGCAAAAGCAACTTGTCCACCATACGATGAAATCTGAATTACACGACCACCGCCTTGTGCTCTAAGATGAGGAAGGGCTGAGCGAATCAATTGAATGGAGCCTGTTAGATTGGTAGCAATCATATGTGTAACTTGGGCATCAGTGAGTTCTTCACTAGCACCAAATAAGCCATACCCTGCATTACTAATGACCACATCAATACGTCCAAACCGTGCAAATGATTGGTTAACCATTTCATGTACTGCCTTTGTATCGGTCACATCCAATATTTCAACTTTAAAAGTCTCTGGATAACGCTTGATAAGATCATCAATTTTCTTTGTATCGCGTACTGTACCGATAACACGATCGCCACGTTCAAGAAGTTGTTGACTAAGCTCGCGACCAAAACCACTGCTAACACCTGTAATAAGCCAAGTACGTTGTGCCATCTTTTTCTCCTATGCATATATTAAAATTCAACAGATACATTGTCATCTATTCTCTCTGCTGTATGGAAGATTCTTACATTGATTTCCCAGTAAATAAGCAACTATTACATAGTATAAAAAGTCACTGCAAAATCAACCATTGTATAAATATTCAGTTTATTAGAGTACGACTAACCCCTTGCATAAATTAATTTATGCAAGAGAAATTTAAAGATTCTGCTTCATTGATAGTTTTTTGCGCTTCTTCTGGAAGTAAAAAACCATCATGAACATTTGCATTCACAACCGCTTTCACTCTTGATACAAAATTATCGTGATTGCCATAACGTTTGCAAAATTCTTGTTTTGTAAAGTCAACATGATTACCAGATGGTCCACAAAACCAAGGTCCTTGCCCAATACCTGCATTTGTTGCAATCGGTGCATCTTGTGCTGCAGTACGAATTCCGCCAAGTACCTGGCCATTTACATCACGAACATATTTATTTTGTGCATCAACAATAAATCGTGGTGCATTTTTAGGAGCTTTACCCCCTGAAATCCATCTATTGAGTGATTTTAGTGCAGCTTTCATAATATCACCATTTGGTACACGACTGTATATCGTTGCAGGAGTACAAGGACCATTTTTTGCTGTAATTTCAGATAAATTTAACGCTTTACCATGTGCATCACGAAAAGCTCCGTCACGTTTCATAAATGGATCTACATAATTTTCTACTTCATCCAAAGAAAAATGAGATGCACCATTTACTTCCCACCAACGTTGATGATCTGTGTCTTCTTGTGATGGGTATCCCATTAATGCTGTAAAGATTTCAGTTCCGATAGCAATCGTTTTAGCATCTATATCAGTACGCAACAACCCACTTCTATCATAAAAGAGAAAACCATCATAGACATGATGCAAAGGCTGAATACTATTATAGTAGGTTGAAACCTTTAGCGTTGATTGAGATTCAGCGGCTGCAATAACTTTTTTGACCTTTAAATTTCCCATAATTTCAGGTGCACTTGATGATGCCATCTGTCCTATTTGAGAAAAAATATCCCAAGCTAAGACGTCTGCACCTACTGCCATAATTTGAGGATCTGCAGGGTCAATTTCACTTCCATCAACTGGGTCGATATTAGAAACCGCAACATTAAGGGCATCATAACGTTTTGGATTCCACTTTTTCATTGCTTCAACACCATGTCTTTGAGCACTTATTCCAATCCACGCATAGCCCTCTCTAACAACTAATTCTCTCGTAGCGCCAAATACAAAATCAACATCTTGATCCAAGCTGACATTGAGCCATTCTATGATAACAGTACCGTTAAATTTAGCGGGGTTGTTGGGTTTTCTTACAAGAATTCTTGTTGTATAGGGATATCCTGAATCAATGAATTGGGCGTCCTTCATTTTATCTTTTATACGATACCTGCTTGCTTTACCTTGAATAAAATATTCTTTTTCTTCATAATCATAGTTGTTCAAAGGCATTGCCGTTGCACTCATAGGCGTAGCTATTGCAGGCGGTATTAAGACAGTTGGTTTTGAATTTTCCTCCAAACCCATATTTTTCATATTTCCTGCACATCCAGTCATGATGAGCGCAAGCATTGAAAATAGAATCCAATGCATAATATTTGTCTTTTTTACGGGTATTTTCATGTAAATCCTTCTTTTCAAATTATTATTTATGTATGTTTTTTTAATGTATAGAGATAAATTGCAAGTGCGATTAATGTCGACATGACACCAAGAAGAAGTATCGAATGAATAGAAAAACTTTCAATGGTTATGCCACCCAAAAATGCACCGAGTGCAAATCCAACTTGCACAAATGAACTATTAAGGCTCAAAAGGATTGAGGCATGCGTAGGTACCATCTTAGATAAATTAAGCCCTTGTGTAGGTCCAAACATCCATATCGTTATATTCCAAATGGTAAGCATTGTAATAAAGACAGAGAGAGAACTTGAAAAAACATTCATCGCAATCAATGAAATAGCCGTTATGATGAGTGTCGCGGATAAAACGCGTGTTACACCAATTTTATCGGCAATTGTCGCTCCCGATTTTGAACCAATAACGCTTGCAATTCCAAGAATCGTAAAGATAAGTGCAAGGGTGTGCTCACTCACTTTTTCAATGGAGAATATAAGAGGGGTTATAAACGTCGTAATCGCGGAAAAAGTAATAAAGGCGAATACTGTAATACTTAAAGATAAAGCAACCCTTTTATCTTTTAAAATATACATTTGTTCTTTAAGAGAAGGCATTTTTTGAGGGGTTCTATTTTGAAATGAAAGCATCACCACAATAGAGCCTAAAAGCACTAAAACACCTACAATATAAAATATCATTTGCCAGTTATAGATATTGGCAATGATTCTACCCAGTGGAACTCCGGCAACTTGTGATAAACTAAACCCTAAGGCAATATATGACATTCCACTGCCTTGTTTTCCCTCTCCTGCCAATCGTCCAGCAACAACGTACGCAACAACAACAAATAAAATAGTTCCTATCCCTGTGATAATTCTTGCAAAGATCAATACATCATATCCTAAATTTAGAGGTGTTAAAAAAGCACCTACTAAAAAGATAAACAGTGCAATTAAAAGTTGTTTTTTTAATGAATACTTTGAAACTAAAACGGTTAAAATTGGCGTTCCAAGTCCACTTGCAAGAGCAAATACAGTGACTAATTGACCTGCACTTGAAATGGATATATCAAGTGATGTAGCAATTTTGTCTAAAACTCCAGCAATAATAAACTGTGAAGTACCGACCAAAAAGCTGATGAGCGTTAGTAAATAAATCCTCAGATAGTTAGTACTAAGCATTTTTCTCCTTATCAAATAACTTGTTTAAGCCTAAGTTGTAATTGAAAAATTATATATTTTTATCTACACTTCTTAATAGAACGATTTTGGAAATTCATTGCCTTATTCTGCAAACATAATGAAAAAGTCTTAAGATACATTGTAAAAGTCTGTATTTAGCAGTTTATTGTGGATAGCATGGGCAATTACAA
Organism: Sulfurospirillum arsenophilum NBRC 109478; assembly: GCF_000813345.1. Lineage (NCBI taxonomy): Bacteria > Pseudomonadati > Campylobacterota > Epsilonproteobacteria > Campylobacterales > Sulfurospirillaceae > Sulfurospirillum > Sulfurospirillum arsenophilum. The sequence continues at coordinate 42,027 of NZ_BBQF01000007.1, forward strand.
CATTGCCCATGTCCATCAAAACTTTATACGTTTGGTGTTTTTAATTCCACTTCATCACGCCAAGTGAAGCGAGCGAGACGTTTTGCAATAAGCCACTTTCCATCTTGACGAACATACTCATCCTTATAGATAATGCCATTGGTATTCTTGATTTTTTTACCATCAACGGTTGATATCAATACAACTTGACAATAGTGGATGGAGGAAGCTTTGTCTCCATTTACCTCTACCGTTTGTTGTCCGTTCATATGATAGACAATTTCAAAGTTGGCTAAGAATGCCGTAAAGACTTTGCCGATCTCATCACGACCACGCATCGAGGCGAAAAGTGTATCGCCAAAGTATGTATCAACAGCAGCGTCTTCAGTAAAAAGAAACATTTGATTGGCGACATCTTTGTCGTCTGCCAAATTCGCAAAATGATCAATAAGATGCTTCAATGCTGCACGATCTTCCAATTGTTGAATGCGTTGTTCTAATGTTGTGTTCATATTTTTTCCTTTTTATAATTGAAGTCCCTATTTTGGGACAAAATATTTAGGTGGCACCTCAGATTGAGAACCTCCAACTCTATATTACTACGCTTTATGGACACCCAAACTTTGATGCACCCCCAAAGTAGGTGTACTCACAAGTTTCATAACAAGATCGGCTACACTCTTGCGAGAAACCGATGCGGATGCATTTTTGAATCCCTCTCCTTTTTGAGTGGTTTCATACGAAATTTCATCTTGATTATTCAGCCAAGCAGGGCGGATAATTGTATAATCAAGTTCTGATGCTTCAATAATAGAGGCAGATTTACGGTAAGGATCTAAGATACTTCCATAATGCTCTCCTGGAACTTCATTGTAAATCCCCATAGAACTAATAAAAATTAAACGCTTAATACCTGTTTGATTCATTACTTCAACAATGGTTTTAGCCTGTGCTTCCAAATTGCCCGATAGATTGGCATAAACAATATCTTGATTATCCATTGCCAATTTTAGTGCAACCTTATCTAAAACATCACCTTCTACTAATTCTACGTTATTGTTCTGTGCGATATGTTTTAAACGTTTTGCATTACGTAAAAAAAGTGTTAACTTGACATTAGTATCTTTCAAAAGCATATCAATGGCTACACGAGCAATCTGTCCATTTGCTCCTAAAATCAAAACTCTTTTCATCTTTTTTTCCTCATATATATATTTTCACATTCACGCTTTACATGTAAAGACGTTACAGCTCTTCAGCGTGTCTTTCAAACACCTCTTTGTCCCAACCGCCACCAAGTGATTTGTAAAGAGAAACACCCGAACTCAGCAAGGCTTGTTTGGTTTGCGATGTTGCTAGTTTTGCAGAAAGAAGATTACGCTTTGCATCTAAAAGGGTTAAGTAATCGCCATAACCGCTCTCATACTGTTTTTTAGCCAATGTATAGACTTGTTCAATATTCTTCTCATAAGAGAGTTGATGCTCAAGCTTTTGAGTGAGTGTATGACGTTTATTTAAAGCATCATACGCCTCTTGAAACGCTTGTTGTACTGTCTTTGCATAAGCAATCTCTGCTAGCTCTTTATTGGCTTTGGCACTCTCAACGTTGGAGCTGGTTTTACCCATATTAAACAGTGGTGAGGCAAGGCTTCCACCAAAGCTGTTCATGGCGGATTGCGACTTCATCAGATTAGAGAGTTGTGTACTTTCAAACCCAAGTGCGCCTGAGAGACTAATACTTGGAAAGTATGCCGCACGTGCTACACCGATGTTAGCATTGGCTGCTTTGAGATTCTCTTCGGCTTGTTTGATATCAGGACGTTTGGTTAACAGTTCCGATGGTAAGTTAGACGGTACTGTTATATCACTTGGCAACACTCTTGGTAAACCATCTTTACTAAAAGCAGCAATGGCTTCAGGTGATTTACCTACAAGTACTGCCAATGCACTTTGTTGTAAAGCGATTGATTGCTCTAGGGCATCTTTGGTGATTTGAGCACTGTTTAGCTCGGCGCGTTCAGATAAAAGCGTTCCTTTAGAGATAGCTCCAAGGGTGTACTTAGACTCATTACGTTTAAGTCCTTCTTCTCTTGCTTTGATGGTCTCATTGGTAATGTCCAGTTGTTCATACAAACTAATAAGGGTAAAGTAACTGTCCACCACACTGGAAGCTAAAGAGATCTTCACCGTATCTTTAGCAGCATAGGTTGCTATAAGTGAAGATCTTGAAGAGGCTTCTGCTTCTTTATATTTGCCCCATAGGTCTAGCTCATAACTTAGCACTGCACTGAGTGAGAAGTCATTGTACGTGTTATGCGCTTTAGAGTTATACGTATCGGCACTACTTCTGATTCTTTGACCTGAACCTTGGACATCAAGGCTTGGGTAACGATTGGAGGTACTGCTGGAAAGCGTTGCTCTAGCTAAAGAGATATTTGCCATAGACGTTTGAAGGTCATAGTTATTTGCCAATGCCTCTTCAATAAGAGCTGAAAGCTTTGCATCGTGGTAACTACTCCACCATGCTGCGTCCACATACGGTGATTCACTTTTTACATCAGAGCGGTATGCTTCAGGAAACTGTGTTGTTGGGATGTTCAGCTCTGGAGAGAGCGAACATCCACTAAGCATTAAGGCTATAACAGCACTGTAATAGAGACTATTCTTCATCTTTTTTTCCTTTACGTGCAAACTTCGCATTAAGCTGCGCTAACCAGTTGTAAAAAAGTGGGATAAAGAAAATCGCAATGGTTGTTGCGGCGATCATTCCACCAATAACACCCGTACCAATCGCATGACGACTTCCTGCTCCTGCACCAGAACTAAGTGCTAGTGGTAATACACCAATGGTAAAGGCAAGTGATGTCATAACAATCGGACGGAAACGAAGACGTGCCGCTTCTAGGGTTGCATCAAAAATAGACTTACCTCTCTCTTGGGCTTGCATGGCAAACTCAACGATCAAGATGGCATTCTTTGCTGAAAGACCAATAAGGACTAACAGACCGATTTGGAAATAGATATCATTGCTAAGACCTCTAAGATAGACTGCCATAATCGCTCCAAAGACCGCGAATGGAACAGCGGTGACTACGGCAAGTGGCATTAACCATCTCTCATACTGCGCTGCTAGGATTAGGAAAATGAAGACGATTCCAAAAATGAACGCTTGGCTTCCGCTTCCAGACATGGCTTTTTCTTGGTATGCCGTTCCTGACCATGCTATTGTATAACCTGAAGGTGCTACCTCTTTTACGACCTCTTCGATAGCTTTGAGTGCATCACCTGATGTATAACCTGGGGCTGGTTCTCCCATGATTTTTGCAGCTGAGAAAAGATTGAAACGATCAACAATATCGGGACCCACAATACGTTCATAACTGACCAGCGAACTTAACGGAATAAGCTTTCCATTGTCAGACTTAACGAAAACATTTTTTAGATCTTCTGGTTTTTCTCTGAAATTGGCATCGGATTGAACATTGACTTGGTATGTACGTCCAAAAAGGTTAAAGTCATTCACATAATAAGCCCCAAATGTTGCTTGAAGTGTACTAAAGAGGTTTTGAATAGAAACACCCAGTGCCATCGCTTTTTCACGATCAACATTCATCTGATATTGAGGTACAGCCGAATCAAAGGTACTCCTAACGACCATCAATTCTGGACGTTGACGCGCTTTAGCGACCACAGCATTCACAACATTTCCTAAATCATGAAATGAACTACCTGTTCTATCTTGCAAATACATCTCAAATCCGCCCGTAAGACTGAGACCTATAATAGGAGGTGGATTGACAGTAAAAATATTGGCATCTGCAATTTTTGAAAATGCTTCATTATACTTTTTACTCAGTACCATTGAGTGGCGTGATGGATCTTTACGCTCATCCCAATCTTTTAAGAGTAAAAAGGAGGTTCCTGCATTGGACTTATTTGCACCACTACTACGATCAAATCCTGTGATTACCATCGAATACACAACATCGTCCATCTTGAGTGTGATATCGTCTAATTGATCCATAATCTCTTGTGTGCGGTTCAATGTCGCAGCGGGGGGAAGTGAAACCAAGGTAGCCAGATACCCTTTATCTTCATTAGGCACTAAACTGGTAGGGATTTTTTGAAAGAGCTGATAAGTTGTTCCCATCAGTGCCGCAAAAACAATAATACTAATGACTCCATGACGAACGACGAGACTGACACCACTCGTGAACCAGTTGGTTGAGGCATCAAAAAATTCATTGAATTTTCGTACAAACCAAAACGGTTTAGGTTCTTTCTTTTTAAGTAAAATTGCACACAAGGCAGGAGTCAACGTCAGCGCAACCAACCCAGAAATGACCACAGAGATAACAATCGTAATCGCAAACTGTTGATACATAGCACCCGTAAATCCACCCATAAACGTTACAGGAATAAAGACCGCACACAACACTAAAACGATGGCAACAACGGGACCGGTGACCTCTTGCATCGCTTTAATGGTAGCATCTTTGACGCTAATATCTTTTTCAGAGTGTAAGATACGCTCCACGTTTTCAATAACAATAATGGCATCATCGACTACGATACCAATGGCAAGCACTAAACCAAACAAGGTTAAAAGGTTAATCGAAAATCCTAAAGCATACATACCCGCAAATGAACCAATAATCGAAACAGGAATTGCAAGGACTGGGATAATCGTTGCTCTCATATTCTGTAAAAATAGATAAACAATCGCAACAACGAGTAAGAGCGCTTCTATGAGTGTTTTAACGACTTCTTGTGCGGAAACTTCAACGAATTTTGTCGTATCATAAGGCACATGGTACTCCGTATCTTCAGGAAAAGATTTAGCAATTTCTGCCATAGCAGCTTCTACTCGCTTACCAGTGGCAAGGGCATTGGCACCTGATTGTAAATAGATACCAATAGGAATACCAGGCTGTCCATTGAGCTTTCCTGAAATATCATACGACTTTGCACCAAGCTCTACTCTTGCTACATCTTTAAGGCGTAAGGTTGAACCATCCTTATTGGATTTTAGAATAATTTTTTCAAACTCATCAACTTTATCCAATCGCCCTTTGGTGCTGATTGTAAAGGTATAAGCTTGCGAACTCTCAGAAGGTGTTTGATTAAACCTTCCCGCAGCAAACTGTGCATTTTGCTGCGATACTGCATTAATAACATCAGCTGGAGTAAGATTGTATTTTGCGAGTTGGTCAGGCTTCATCCAGATACGCATCGAATAATCAAGCGTTCCAAATAAAGAAGCATCGCCCACACCTTCTACTCTTTTAAGTTCATCGATAACATTAATAAGAGCATAATTTGCAAGGTAAATCTGATCGTAACTTTGTTTGGGCGAAACGAGTGTAACCAATTTTATAATATTGGATGATCGTTTGCGTACTGTAACCCCTTGCGCTTGCACTTCAGAAGGTAGTTTATTAAGAGCTGCTTGCACACGGTTGTTCACATTAATCGTCGCTTGATCAGGATCGGTTCCGATTTTAAAATAGACATTGACAGTCAGTGTTCCTGTGGATGATGCGGTTGAGGACATATACATCATATTTTCAACACCATTGATCTGTTCTTCTATGGGAGCCGCTACCGTTTTTGAGATGGTTTCAGCATTAGCACCATTGTACGTTGTACTCACAACAACCTGAGGAGGCGTAACTTCAGGATACTCTTCAATAGGTAACCCTCGAATCGCCATTAACCCCGCAATAATCACAACAATCGACAGAACGGTTGCAAAGATGGGGCGGTTGATAAAGAATTTTGAAAACATAGCTTATTCCTTCGCTTCTGCAAGGTTAATGGCAGAACCTGGACGTATCTTTGTTAGGTTATTCGTAATAACCACATCG
>NZ_BBQF01000008.1 GCF_000813345.1 Sulfurospirillum arsenophilum NBRC 109478
CTATTAAATAACATATCAATATCCTACCATAGGAACGGTATCACTTTTATATTTTTGTAAAAATCCTTACAGTGTCCAGACAATACTTCATCTGGTAAATCCGGCCAAGGTAACACAAAAAATCCTTTTTTTAATAAGAAAAACTCAAACTTTTTGCTTCTATCATTGCCCATAAAAGCAAACTCAAAAGGCACACTACCTTCATCTAACTCGTAAATGCATTTTAGACCAAACTCTTTTGCCCACCTTTGCACCATCCTATAAAGCGCTTTTCTTCTGTCTATCTCTTGCGGGATATTGAGCATAATGGATTTATCTTGCAATAAAGGTGTTAAGTAACCATTCGAAGGCAGAGTATGTTCACTCTCTTTATCGGGTAAAGGTAGCGCTGAGCCAGTTTTGAGATACCGCAATAATCTTCTGGCAAGGACAATACCAATTCCTATGTAATAACTAAAAATCTTTCTTTTAATACCCAATTTTTTTTGATAAGCAACATCTTCAAAACTAGTCATACTCTGAAAACTCTCATAGCCTCTGTTTTTAAGCACTTCATCATTAATCAACAATGCTGCACCATTAGGTAAAAAAACTGTTTTTCGAATGCTCAATAAGCCCACATCACCTCTGCTACCAAGTAATTTATGATCACTATCTTGGCTTAAAAAACCATGCGCATTATCTTCAATGATAAGAGCACTATACTTTTTCTTATATTTCACAAAAGGTGCCATATCTTGCGCAAAACCAAAATAATTGACCATAAGTATAGCTTCGCATGGTACATCTTCAAGGAGTGGCGATAATGTTTCATCTACATCATAAAAAAAATAGGTTATGCCCAATGTATTAATGGGCGACAACATATCTCTGCAAATAAACGCTGGTAAATAGATACTTTTGATGGAAAGTTTTTGAAGAACTTCTAAAAAAGCATACCTTGCATACGGATAAAAATAGACATCACTTTTTTCAAAAAGTTCTGAAATATAAATTTGTTTATCTACTTTTTGCAGATCAAAAGGCGTCATCGTCGTATACCTAAGAAAGCAAATACCAAAGAGATATATTTTTTGATAGCGAATGGATAATCAACAATAGATTTAATCAAAATAGGTATAGCTTTGCGAAACTCTCCACTCATCTGGTAAGATCTTCCGCGATAGTATTCTACTCTTGCGCCATGTATTTTTTTCATAATTTTTTTGCTTGGTATAGATAGCGTATCTATATGATTTAAGACCAACGTTTTAAGGTTATTGTTAATCAACTCTATATTTCCAGACATATTTGTATCTGTTATGCTAAAAACACCCAAAGATTCATGGATATAGCAAAATTCTCCGACTAAAGAGAGTTTCATCCACATATCATAATCTTCAACTGCAAAATAGTCTTTGTGTATATCAAATAACCCGATTTCAAACAACTTCTCTTTTTTGACACTCATTGCCGAAGTTGATAAACTGTTGCCATCCAATAATAATTCATAGTAAGGGCCGCGCGATAGTGTCTTCCCATGCTCAAGCGTGGAATGAAAAATACCATTCACCATCTTATCTTCATAATGACTTACGGCTATTGCATTGGAGTTATCCTCTATCATTTTTGCAACCCGTTCTAACTTTTGAGGATACCAATAATCATCTGAATCCAAAAAAGCCACCCACTCTCCCATAGCATTTTTAATACCCGTATTTCTACTTCCTGCTGGAGAACCACTGTTTTCTTGCCAAAAGTATTTCACTCTTGCATCATTAGCCATGTAGCTTTGCACAACTTCTTTGGTTGCATCTGTTGAGCCATTGTCCACAACAATCAGTTCAAAATTTTGATAGGTTTGGTTTAGCACAGATTGTATCGCTACATGTAATTCTTTTTCTCGATTATACGCAGGAATTACGACAGAAAAAAACATTATTTGTCCAGTAACTGAAAAATTTTTTCTACTTCATTATGGAGTTGATCTTCTACTTGAAAATTGCAAATATTTTGAAGCTTCGCATTGTCCACATACACATCCTCATAACATAGATTATCTAACGCATTTATCTCTAATGCTAAAGGCTTTTGGTATCTCTTTTCATAAACTGCTTGAACAATTCTTGCAATATCTAAAATCTTGAAACTTTTCCCCGAAGAGAGGTTGTACGTTGTGCTATCTTGAAACGAAAGCGAAGCTTCAACTATACGACAAACATCACCCATCCAAATAAAATCCCTTTGGGCTTTTCCATTCGTTTTAAGAGTGATTTTACCACATTCATGGGCCGATTTCACAAGATCATTCACAACCAGATACCACTTATCTGTTTTGATGTTGAGGGGGCATCCATAGCTATTGGTCAATCTAAAAATCGTATAATCAAGTTTACATGTAAAAGCAAATTGCTTGACATAATACTCCGCACATAAGTGCGTTGTCGCATAATCATTTTTAGGGAAAAATGGAGTCTCTTCTGTAATGTGACCATCATTCGCTCCATAAACATGAAACGTGCTCATATAAATAAACTTTTTGACACCATGGACACACAATGCTTCCAAAAGATTTCTGGTACCTAGGGTATTAATGAGCAAAGCTTTTTTAGCATAATCCTCTAAAAAATGCTCATTAAAACTTGCTGCATGAATACACATATCAAAAGGAGTTTTAATTTGACTTTTGAGTGTCGCTAAATCTGTGATATCCGCTTCAATAATGTTATATGAAATACCTTCAAGTTGTATTTTTGCTTTACGTGTTAACACATAAACATCAAAGCCCTGGTTTGCAAAATGAACACTTAACCAACTCCCAAGATTGCCAAGCCCTCCTGTGATAAGAACCTTACCACGCATACGGTATTGCATCCAATGGCTGATTGATGGCTTCATCTGGATCATGTTCAAGGCTTGCTAGATTTAAAAGCATATTGGACTCTCCAACACCGCGAAATGCCATCCATAAACCACGTTGAATAGTTAATCTTTGATAATTTTGTGACGATAGTTTCACTGTAAAAAAGTCTTTCCCATTGTAAACAATAAACTCAATTTCACCAATAGGAACAACCAAATTGAGAGTCATCTGAGTGTGTTTTTTCCAGCCTTTAATGTCGTCTTGATGAATAGTCGAAAAATACGCCTCTCCAAAACCATCAAATCCCATATCACTTTTCTTCATTGCATGAAAAACGTCACCTTTGGGATTATGGATTTGTTTGAGTGGCGTTAAGATCACTCCGTCCATAAAAGTCCTTTATAGTGTGCTTTCATTTCATACTCTTCGATCTGCTTTAATGTTTTTTGGTACATATCACTCTCTTTTTTATAAAAAGTATAGTACCATTCGCTGGTAAATTTAATGGTCTCTTTATACTCTAAATTAGCTTGCCATTTGAGATAAAAAAGTGCCTTATCACAGTTGAGTTTTAAAAGTCCTGCTTCGTGAAATGGAATATTATCAGTAACTGTAAATGCTGCCTCAGCCTTTTCAAAATGCCAATAGGCACTCAAATCCTCTAAGAGTTGTTTCACGGTATGATTTTGCTCAGCTCTCGGTCCAAAGTTAAACGCTTCTCCATGCAAAGAAGCGTTTACATGTAAAGCTTGTCCCAAGGCAAGATAGCCACCCAATGGTTCTAAGACATGCTGCCAAGGACGTGTTGCTTGTGGGCTTCGTATCTCTACTTTTTCACCCTGACTCCATGCCACCATACAATCCACCACAATTCTATCTTTGGCCCAATCCCCACCGCCTATTACATTTCCAGCTCGAGCAATAGCTAATTTGACATTACATGTAGAAGATTTAAAGAACGAATGAAAATAAGACTTTATAACGAGTTCCGCCGCACCTTTGGAACCACTGTAAACATCTTTACCACCCATCTTATCATCTTCTTTATATCCCCATACTTGCTCAACATTATCATAAGCCTTGTCACTCGTGATAATCACTGCCGTACACGCATGATTGGAGCTTCTAAGCGCTTCTAGAATATTTGCTGTACCCATCACATTGGATGAAATGGTTTCAATAGGGTCTTTATACGAAGTTGAGACAATCGCTTGCGCAGCCAAATGAAAAACAAAATCGGGTTTCTCTTCACTTATAATCTTTGTCATCATTGCTAAGTCGCGAATATCCGCTTGATAATGCTTGAGTTTTTGCTCTAGCCCTAATGCTTCAAACATGGAAGGATGCGTTGGAATATCTTTAGCGATTCCAACAACATGAGCACCTAATTTTAAAAGCCAAACACTCAGCCACGAGCCTTTAAAACCCGTATGTCCGGTTACTAAAACTTTTTTATTTTTATAAATATTTTGAAACATTATTTATCCCATTTTTTCCATGGAGCTTTATGGGTATCCCACAGCTTATTTAAATCATTTTTATCTTTGAGGCTGTCCATAGGTTTCCAAAATCCCTCATGTTTATAGGTGTATATCTTGCCATCCGTTGCTAACCGGCTTAATGGTTCTTGCTCAAAAACGATTTCATCACCATCGGCTATATAGTCAAAAACTTCAGGTTCACAAACAAAAAATCCTGCATTGACCCAGCCACCATCACCTTTTGGCTTTTCTTTAAACGCATTGACTTGATTGGTATCTGTTAAATCCAAAGCACCAAATCTACCATCAGGCTGTGCTGAAGTCATGGTCATAGCTTTTCCGTGTGAGCTATGAAATTTCAGTAATGCATTAATGTCAATATCTGCAACACCATCACCATAAGTAAGCATAAAAGGTTCATTTCCAACAAATTTTTGTGCTTTTTTGATTCGTGCTCCAGTCATTGCATTTAAACCTGTATCTAGTAAAGTCACTTTCCATGGCTCACTCGAATTATTATGAATTTCCATTTTATTATTTTTGAGATCTATAGTGACATCACTTTGATGCAAAAAGTAGTTTGCAAAATACTCTTTAATGTAATACCCTTTATAACCCAACAATACAACAAACTCATTAAAACCATAGCTAGAGTATATTTTCATAATATGCCATAAAATAGGCTTTCCACCTATCTCCACCATAGGCTTTGGTCGTATATCCGTTTCTTCACTGAGCCTTGTACCAAATCCACCTGCTAACAGCAATACTTTCATTTTAATCCTTACTTATCAACTCTTGATATTGTCCTATCATTTTATCACGAGTAAAATCATTTTTATATATAGCATAACCATTTTGAGCATGCTCAATTATCAAATTTGGCAACAAAATATACTTTTGAATTGCCAATGCCATAGCCTCTGGAGAATCTACTATAAAACCATTCACACCATTTTTCACTTGTTTATGAGCATCTCCAACATCAGTAGTGACCACAGGCATTCCAACACTCATCGCTTCTACTCGAACAAGAGCAAAACTTTCCACTGTTGAACTGAGCACAAATACATCACAAAGATCATAGTAGTATGATGGATTGGAACTAAAACCTTCAAAATGAACACAAAGCTGATATTCATCAACTTTATCTTGAAGCATTTTTAGGTAATCACTATCGCCTTCTTTTCCAACGATATAAAGCTCTATTGCATCAAAACCTTTTTCTTTCAATATATGTAAAGCTTCAATAATAAAAAGTTGATTTTTAATCTTCCCTAAAATCCCAATACTTAAAAGCTTTAATTTATCTCGTTTTGCAGTAAAATCTTTTATGATATCTCTTTTTGCCTTAACGCCATTATAAATAATGATTGGATTTTGTCTAATAAACCTTTGCTGCAATAATACATCCTTAGTTTGGTTCGAAACACAAATAATAGTGCTACCAATATCAAGGATGTAATCTATCATATATTCAATTGGAGTAAAAACTTTTAAAAATGGCTTTGTAGCAAGACTATGAATAATATGATAATTTTTTTGACATACTAAACTTGCACTTAATGTCGCTGCTCTATTGCACTCTCCTCCAGGATAACCACCGTTATTGGAAAATAAAATATTAATTTTATATTTCCTAAATAATCTGGAAAAGTAAATTACATGTAATAGGATTAGAGGATATCTAACAATCACATTCAAAATTTTAAACACTAAATAAAAAAATTGGCTTCGTTCTTTAAATTGATTAGCAAAGACGCCAAGTTCCACAAGTGTGAGAATATTGTAATGTACCAATTGTGTATTTTTTGGCAAAGGAGAAGATAATAAAATAGATGTGTCACTAGTTCTATTTACAAATAAATACAATGACTCATAGTCCATATCATCGATCAAATCTCTAGCTATCTTATCACTACCACCTGCAATATAATTTTCTATAAAAATTGCTACTGTTTTATTTTTTCTTTTTTGCGAGAGTTCCGGCCCAGAGTACTCCATCTTGTACATCACCTTTCAATATAGATCCAGCAGCTATATTCATATTGTCATGGATGATGGTTCCAGGAAGAATAATACATCCCGCGCCTATCCACACATTATCCCCAATTGTTATATTTTGTATTTCATCATTTTCTCTATTGGTATGATTCGTTGTAAGAAGTTTAACACTAGGGCCTATCTGACAAGCTTTGCCTATTGTGATTTTACCATTTCCTTCTAAATAAATATATGCATTCAGAAATGAGCCTTTGCCTATTTTGAGATTAGTTAAATTATCACAATATAACCCATTTTTGATATAGGTAAACAATAAACTAATTTTTGCCCCCGCAAGGCAAAGTAAAAAATTCTTCATAATTTTTAATAAATATAAATCTGGCAAGATATTAAATAAAAAAAGAAATATTTTTGTTCGCAATCTTAATATATCAATCTTGAAAATTATTCCAATTTCAGAATATAAAAAATTCAAATTTCATTCCTTAAAAATTTTCTAAAAATATCTTTATTAGATAAATGCTCACTTTGAACAGATGTCAAATAGTCATACTTGTACTTATCATATGCATCATTTGAAACATTTGGAACCCATACGTTATCTATAGTATCAATATTAATCAACGGAATGCACAACTCATTAGCCAGTACATTCATAAAAGGCATAATATTTAATTGATACCTCTCTTCCATTTCTGAAGTATAAATCAGGGTGATAGACTTTTTATCCAAAACTGCATACGATATAGCTGTACTATGTTGAGAGATAACTAAAGACGAATTAAAAACCAAACCTGCGGTTTCATTTTTAATGCACTTTCTCTGTTTAAAAATATTATCGTCATAATTTGATTTCGGATGTGCTGCAATGATTACTTCAAGTCCCAACTCTGATTCAATCATATCAAAGAAATGGTTCAATGCATCAATATATTTTCGAGCGTTTATTTTTCCCAAAGCAGGATCATAATCCATATCTTCATGATCAGCCAAATAGGTGTCTAAGAAAACAGCATAATGACTATATTCAAAGCGTGGATTCAATATATACTCTTTGCGATATTCACAGTCAATATAATTAATATCAATAACGCTATTAGATTGCTTTTCACCCACTTTTCTAGCAATTCTACCTGCCGCAAAAACGAAAACGAAATTTAGATTAACTAACTTAAACTTGAGTGCCAAAAAAGCAGATGTTTTTTCATACAAACGTCTCAAAAAATCAAAAGGACTTTTCAAATAATTTTTTGCCCTATTTTGAACTGATACTTCAGGAAGATAACCTATATTAAACCGACATAATTGACAATTATGCTGAGTAAGGATATGAAATAATCGGTAAAATCTACTTTCATAGTATATTTGAACATTAAAGTATGTCTCCTTTGAAACATGCTTCTTGATAGCATCTTCAAACTCTTTAGCAGAAGATATTAAAGTGACAAAATCATACTTTTGTATTTTTTCTTCACCAAATAGCCAATATGAAAGATCAAGATATACAACCTCTTTACCTTCTTCAAAAAAGCTATCGATACAAAGAGCATCATAAAGATATTTTTCTAACGAACCAATAGAAACAAATACAATTTTTTTCAAATAAATCCCTTATCCTACAACGATTATATTAACTGTTTCTTTAGATAAAAATTACACACTTTTCCAGAACAATAAGTTCTTTGATAAAGTCTATAAGGCTCTTCGATATTATCTAAAAAGTAGCCATTTTCTTCTTTTATCCAGCGACAAATGGCATGTAATACTATTTCATCGTAAACTTTATCTAATTCATTTTTTTGCTTTGGACACTCTAAATCTGATAGCATTTCTTTCGTTGCTAGCAAAATTTCTTCTGGAGTATTTTCATGTACTTCATAATCTTCATGGAATTTATTTATATAAAACTCATTAATATTTGGATTGATATACATAGGTTTTTGAAAAATATTCTCTATCGTTAGCTCTTTCCCTGTTTTTTTATCTATCATGTGTTTATATAAAACTTTATCACAATCTTTAAATAATTTCGTTAAACAAAAATCTGAATAATTAACGCCGAGGACAGGTGTTCCAAATAAAAAAGCAGTATCCAAGATACCGGAATTTGTTCCCATGTAAAACTTACAATTTTTAATCAAATACAAATCCATTAATTCCGATTTGTATTTGCTATTGGGATAATCAATACAATATTGATTAATGGACATATCTACAGGATCGCCTAGCCTAATAACTTTCCCGCCTAATAATGAGATATAGTTTATAGCAGTAAGATAATTTTCTGGGCTAGAATTTCTAAAAAAAGAATCTGGATCTTTATGATAATGAGATGTTCTAATATGTAAACACACATACCATTCATTCATAGTTACACCAAGATTTGCCAATGCTTCTTTACATATCTCAACATCTTTTTTATCCAAATCTATTTCTAAACGATCATTATATACTGCTGCCCAATCAATATTATTAGCAATTTCTTTTTGAAAAATAGTTTCATTTGTCGTATTTATCAAATTACTACACCCAATTCCCATAAGTTCATATGTAAATGGTCTTTTAAGTTTAAGCACAAATAAAACAGCGTTCCATACAATATGAAAACTATATCTAGCTCCATAAATATAGCCAAAGAGAATATCTAAAAAAGTATTATGGTATATCAACGGAGATTGTAACGCAAAAATTCCATTCAATTGTTTATACTTTATTTTTTTAAATAAAAATTTGAAAAACAATCTCTTCCGAACAAATAATAACTGTTTATTTTCTCGTTTTGCTTTTTGTAAAGCATAAAAAAGTTTTTCCGACAAATTGCCAATATTACGGTCATAATCAGGAATAAACACAATTTTATTTTTAAAAAAATCAAACATATTTCAAAATCTCAATTTGTGCCAACGCATAACTTTCGATTGTTCCTATGTCTCTATGATAAACATTGTTATGAAAAGTATAAATTTTATCTAAAAAATGAGGAATTACTTCCGTACTAAGATCAATCTCTCCTTTTCCTAGAGATTCTAAATAATTAATGACGATTGGTTCCATAATATAGACTGCTGCATTTGCCAAGTTTGTGGGTGGATGTTGAACTTTTTCAAAAAATTCTTGCACTACATTGTCGTTATTCAAAGATAGAACACCACACTGATGAGGATTTTCACAAGAAAATGTCATCATCGTTATTTCACATCGCTTAGGTCTATTTTTATGAGCTTTAATAAAATCTTTAAAATTACAAAATGAAAGATTGTCTGCATGGACAACCATAAAGCTCTCTTTTTGTAAATACTCTTTGCACTTTAAAATTGTACCTGCAGTTAAAAGTAATTCTTCTTCATGAACAAGCGTAATATTTTTTTTAAATGCTGACTTATCGACATACTCTTCTACTTGTTCCTTAAAATAGTGTGTATTAATAATAAAATCTTTAATACCAGCTATACTCAAGTTTTCCAGCCAATACTCTAAAAGAGGTTTTCCATTGATTGGAACAAGGCATTTAGGTATATGATTAGTCACTGGCAGCAACCTTGTGCCTAATCCTGCTGACAATAGCAATGCTGTCATTCAGCTGCCTCTTTTTTTAATTCGTCAATACTCAAAGGAATATTTCCAACCCTACTCACCTGACAAGCTGCCGCAAGGGAACCTATATAAGCACTTTCCATTATGCTTGCACCCGTTGCAATAGCCATTGCAGAAGAAATTAATAAAGAATCTCCTGCACCAGACACATCTTTTGGAGAATCATTGAGTGCTAAAATCTGATCTGTTATCCAATTATCCTCAGTGTCTCCAGTCTTATCCGCATGGATCAAAACACCCTCAGAGCCAAGCGTTATAAAAACATTTTTTATATGTGACTTTTTTCTTAATTTTTCAGCCAAGACGATAAGTCCTGATTCAAAATCATTAACACCAAACCTTGCTTCTCTCTCCGTTGGCGTAATAAGACTCATGTGTTCAAACTTGGAGATATCACCCGTTTGAGAAGAGGATTGACTATCTGCTACCATCAAAATTTTATGCGCTATGCCCATCTTCGTTATGTTATCGATCAATCGCTGAGGTAAGCACCCATAACTAAAATCAGAAAATACAATAAGATCTTTCATTGAAATACTATCCCGTAAGTCTTCAATGATTTTATCTTGCAATTCAATACTAATATGATGCTGTTTGAGATGATTAACTCTAAGCAATGTTTTACGATTTGCTCGGAAACGTTGCTTTAATGTTGTAGGACGAGAAGAATCTTTACATATTTTTGCATTTACACCGTATTCTTTTAACTTTTCTTCGGCCAAATTGGCATATTTATCTTCACCTAATACCGTAAAAAACTCAACTTTTGCACCAAGACCTGCAGCATGTGCTGCTACGATACCAGCACCTCCTAAAAAAATATCAGAAGAAATCGGACTTACCACAATTGTAGGGTCTTCTTGACTCATCCCTAACGGATCGCAGGTAATATATTCGTCAATGATAGTATCGCCAATAACAAGAACATTTAAATCACTAAATTTGTTTATCGTAGAAATAATTTTTTCTACTTCTATCTTATGTCTTCTAAGGTAAGAAATTGGTTTTTGTATAGTTGATGTCTGAAGCTTTCTAAACTCATCTTGCAACAGAGATAAAGAAGAAAAACGAATATCTCCAGAACTAAACAATAACTTTCCACCGTAAGATTTAAGAACTTCTATCTCTGGATTATATCGTTCCTCATGTTCACTCCCTTTTACAACAACAGCAGGTTGGAGCTTTTTTATAACCTCTTCTGGAGCAACGTCTAAAATAAATGATTCATTAACAAAAATGGATGCACGAATCGCTTCAAGCCTTAAGTCTTCAGGGATATAATACTTGCCCATACTATCAGCATAAACCCCAACAATCAACACATCTCCACTTTCTTTTGCAAATTTTAAAAGCCTTAAATGTCCGGGATGTAAAACTTCAAATTTACCATAAACAAAAACTATTTTTTTATCTTTATATTTTTCACGTAAATTTTCTATAGTTATGTTCATGCAAGCCTCACTATGGTGTTAAATAAAATTAATATGTTGTGGCTTCTCACCACTAGGCTCTTTGAGCTCAATTTCGCCCTTTGCATATGCATCTAAAAACTCATTTACTTTATGTTGCAAACACAATGAACCACACATTTTTTGCGCATTAAAGTTTGGAGATGCGAGATAATTCATGACTTCCCAATATCTTTCACTTTGTAATATATCTTTAAATCTAGTATGCACGATATTGCCAATATGAAATTTTTTATATTTTTCATTAAATAACATGCCACAAGGTGCAATTAATCCAGATCCTGACAACTGTATCTGAAAAGGTGGTCCATAGCATCGTTGATAATCTCTTTTACCATCAGAATTTATTTTAGACCACTTAACCACTACTTTATAAGACTCATCACTATACGTTTCAGCATCTTTAAGGATATGTTCTATCTCTGCATATTTAGAATAATCTACACCCAAAGCACCATCTTCACTATCTGATGTATGCTTAATTACCAAATAATCAGGTCTTAATTCTTTTCCTAATTTAGCTAAAGGGATCACTTGATCTGCATCTTGAGGCATTAAAACCATTTGCATACCAATCGTGACATCAAGGTTATTCTTTTTCTTAATTTCTACCATATCTCTTATATTTTGGCATACTTGGTCAAACCACTCTTGTTTGACACCCATGACTTCAGCATATCGTGCTGGTTCACCTGCTGAAATATTAACTCGTATATATGTAAGATGGGGCAAGACTCTTTCAAGTGCTTCTTTTCTCAAATTATAACCATGTGTTGCCGTTGCCATAGAAAGACCTAACTTAGATCCCCTAATGACCATATGTTCAAAATGCGGAGAAAGTGTACTTTCACCATCACTGACCAAACTAATCGCTTTGACACCAACTTCCACGCAATCATCTAAAAAATTATCAATTACTTCTCTACTAATATCAAATCTATCATTTTCTTGCAACCTTGCATAACAAAAGCTACATCCATAATTACATGCCCTAGTTAAAGACATATCGATTGTAATTGGTGCTATTCGTTCTCCTCTAGCCCACTGCTCTATTCTTTCTTTATGCCATGCTATCTTAGTAGCATCGAGGATAAGTTCTTTATTTTCTGACATTGAATCACTTCCTACTTTTTTGTCTTACTCTATTTTTATCTGTTCTTTCTGTATACATCACTTCAACGGGTGCTTGGGTATATCTTTGGATATACTTTTCAAGATCCAATAGAAAACATCCTGCATTTTCCATTTTTTGATTATAAAGCACAAATTCTATACGCATTGGTCCGATAACAGAGAGTGCATAATCATATTCACTCTCATGGATATCCGCAAAATACTGATCTAGAAGCTGTGTTAATTTTTTTGTTTTAACATCATCGCTTAATTGAGCCCATACCTTAGCAGATACAGGAATATATGCATTTTTATAAGGAGCATTCAATACATTTGCTTGATATTGCTTAAAAGCATCTCTTATCAACTTTTGAACAATGATAAATTGTTCTAGCGTATTGTTTGGTGTAATAATTCCACCAACCGGACTTGAGCCTACCTTTCTTAATGCATATTCTAGTTTTAAGGCTCCATGATGACTAGCTTCGATAATTGGTAAATCTATGATACTAGAACAAAAAAGATTTAATATTCCACTCATAAGTTCATCAGTATCTCCGTCATAATACGCATGTGTGATATTATGAGTTTGTATATTTACATGTAACTTTAATGTAATTCCTTGTAATGACACCGCAATGGCAAATTCATCTTTGCCAGAACTTTTAGCCTCACATATTTTTCCAACATTCTTTTGTATATTCTCAGCATACATTTCTATCATTTTTTTCCTTATTTACAACGTACATAAACAGGTCCGTTATATTCGAACATCTGCTTTATTTGCTCTTTTAAATTGATTTCTGTGGGAGTTAAGATCAACACGTTTTTAAAGATAGCCATCATTTCTATATCATCTTCATCCATGCAATGGCTTCTTCCTAATTTTGAAAAATAGTTATCGACCCCAACACCAATCATTTTAACATTCATATTATGCTCATTCAAATCATATCGAATCTGCTCATAGGATCTCATCACCAAAAAAGGTACTTGAGAATAAACTATGGGTGTTAAACCAGATAAACACATACCTGAAGCAATACTAATGGCTGCTTGCTCCGCTATCCCTACATTAAAAGCACGATTTGGATGCTCTAGGATAAATTTATCGAGTACAGCAAACCCCATATCTCCCGCTAACAGTACCATTTTCATATCGTTTTTAAAATAATGGTATATCTCTTCCATAACATCTTTTTTTGACACATATTCCATATTATGCCTCATAATTATAACCATCTTCAACAGGGCACCTAAAATGATATGCTTTGTTATTCTCAGCCATTTTGATACCTTTGCCTTTAATTGTTCGTGCATTTAGAATAGTAAAACTACTCCTTTTCCCATGAAAGAATATATCAAATTCATTTTTTAATACTTGTTCATCATGCCCATCTATGTCAGAAAAATGATCATCTTCTGCTATAGCCTTTAATACTCGAGACAATTTGTCATTGTTAAATCCAACATCTCCTATCCAGTCCATCGCCTGTAGTCCATTAGCATCAACAATGAGAAGTAAATTATCAAGCTTATGCTGATGGGCAAACTGTAATGCCTCATAATTACTTCCTTCTTGCATTTCACCATCGCCCACAATGCAAACGACTTTAGCATTAATTCCTAATAGTTTATTGGCTTTTGCCATACCCACAGCAATAGGTAATCCATGCCCCAGTGAACCTGTTGATGCTTCTATCATATACTTTTGATTCATCGATAAACAGCCTTTTAAAGACGATTTTTCTGTATAAAAATTTTGCAATTCATCATCAGGAATAAAACCGAGTTCATTCAAAATAACATAATACGCGTATGCCCCATGGCCTTTGCTAAAAACTAATTTATCTCTTTGCTCATAAAATGGGTTACCTATTTTATACGTAAGATAGTCTCTAAAAAGAACTGTAAGTATTTCTACGCAAGACAATGAAGGGGCAAGATGTCCAGCACCTGTCCTACAAGAAAGCTCAATTGTTTTTGCTCTGATCTCTGCAGAGGTAAATACAGGCGAACTCATTATTGTTTACCTAAATATTTAAACCAATCTTCTGTGGCTTTTACAATTGAATTTTGATCCCATACAGGGGCTTCTCGCCATTGCTCAATATTCTCAAGCATTGTTTTCACACCATCTTCAAAACGAATGCGTGGAGACCAACCTAACATTGTTTTGATCTTTGTAATATCAGCAAAAGTTGAATCAGGCTCACCTGGTCTTTTTGGTATATATACTTTATTCCCACCTAGCAATTCAACAAGATAATTAACACTGTATGTATTTCCACTACCCACATTAAAAATTTCTTGCTTAATTTCAGAGATTGCCGCAGCAAAGCATGCTTCCACAACATCTGTCACATATGTAAAATCTCTTGTTTGCTCACCATCTCCAACTATAGTCAACGGCTTGTTATTCAGTAATTGGGCTAAGAAAACTCCAAAAACTGCACCATAGGTTCCACTTGTCCTATGCCTTACACCATATACATTAAAAAACCTCATGGAAATAACAGGCATATTATAGACCTGCCCCCAATGCATGGTATATTGCTCACCTATTGTTTTAGTATGTGCATAGGGATATTCTGGCTTAATTGCTGATGTTTCTGGTGTTGGATATATCTCAGGTATACCATAACACGAAGAAGACGCAGCATAAACAAATTTTTTAAGCTTAGAACTTTTTTTTGAGGCTTCTAAAACGTTAATTGTTCCATCAACATTTGCTTTGTGATATTTCATAGGTTCATTAATGGATGGTACAATATCAGCAAGTGCTGCAAAATGAAAAACATAATCTGCATCCTCAAAATAAGGAACCAAATCTATTTTATAATCACCAATATCTGCATTTACAAAAATAACTTTGTCTCTATGGTGTTTGATATTTTCTAATCTTCCATTTGCCAAATTATCTATTACTAATACTTCAAAATTTTTACTTACAAGCAAATCGACCATGTGCGAACCAATAAATCCTGCACCGCCTGTTACTACTGCTCTCATCAATCTGCCTTTATATAAAATTTACATGCAAATTTGGATTTTTTAGATTCCATAAGTATCGATTAACTTCGTCCATTCGGCAATTAACTCTACAATTTTTGATATCTAGTGTATTCTGAACGTACTCGTAAGACTCTTTTCGCTTATTGCTTTCCCATATTTCTTCAAAAGTATTATCATAAATATTACCATAACAAAATTTATCTTGACCGAGATACGCACTGCACCCAAAAATTTTACCATCTGCAGCTATATAGCCCCAAAAGAAAGGCGTTGAATGACATGTTGAATAAGGTTGCTTTTTCTCAACATATTTTTTCATTGTGTTGGCTCTAAATACAACTTGAAACTTTTCATCATTAAACTGTTGAAGACTTTCTCCCATATCTATCATTGAGGCATAATCTATATTTACGTATTTTTTTGTTTCACTGAATAGATGCTGAGAATAAGGTTTGACAACAAGATAATCAACGCCTATATCTTTACATGTTTGTGCCAATATAGCAACTTCATCTCTGTTTTCAGGAAGAAGAAGTGTTTGAACACCAATGGTACATTTATAACCGTTTTTATTTCGTGTATCAACTGCATATTTTAGATTTTCAATTACTTTATCATAATCTTTTTCTTTGGTACGATGAATTTGCGCATAATTCTTTGCACTACCTGCATTTAAACTTACTTTTATCCACGAACAATTTTTTATAAATCTTTCTACATTTTGTTGATTTGCTGGAACAAAATTTGTTGTTAATGCAGTATCAATACCAACGCTAGAGCAATGTTCTACGATTAAATCAAGATTTTTAAATAATAAAGGCTCACCTTCTCCAGCAAACATAACACTTTTAACACCTTTGGATGCCATATTGGTAAGCGTATTTTTTAAAGTATCAAATTGCAATCCTATGTGAGAGTAGCCCATATAATCAAGCCCACAAAAAGTACATCTATGATTACATCCACCATAAGGTGAGATTTCAACATAAATAGGATAAACCTTTTTAAGCTTTTCCCAATCATCTCCAGCTTCATGCCATTGTGCCACTCTCGTAGGATGGTACATGAGTTTATGACTATCTATAGCATATTTATCAGACATTATTTTTTACCTTTATCAATATAATACGAGTATATCATATGATCTAATATCATATGCACATCCTCAACCAGACCATATTCACCTTTTGGCGCATCTACATGAAAATTTATATCACTTACTTCGCGTAAAACTCCACCATCAAATCCTGTAATTCCAATGACTTGTGAACCGATCTCTTTTGCATAATTAACTGCTTTGATAATATTGGCTGAATTCCCACTACACGATATAGCAATGACAACATCATCTCTTTTCAAAAGACCCTCTAATTGCATATAAAAAATATTGTCATACCCAATATCATTGGCAATAGCCGTTGTTACAGGTGTATTGTCAGCAAGACTAATCACTTCAAAATTTACAATGCCACGTCTTCTTAATCCTGCGCCCAAATCATTTACCATATGAGATGCTGTCGCTGCGCTTCCTCCATTACCTAGTATGTAAATTTTGGATTTCTTTTCAATGGTAGATTCTAAGGATTGAATTATCATCTCAATACTATTAAAATCAATCTTTTGAATTAATTCGGTCAGTTTATTAGTATATTTATGTAAAAAATTGTTCATTATTTCCCTTATTCTTATTATTCTTATAAAACGAATCCATCATCTACCACTAGTGTTTGACCATTAACATATTTTGAGGCATCCGACAACAGATAGACAAGTGTCCCAACGATATCTTGTGCATCAAGCATCCCTTTGTTTCCACATCTTTTTTTATATTGCTCTAAAAATATTTCTGGCTGACCATCTAAAATGCCTCCCGGACTAATAGCATTCACGCGTATATTGTCTTTTTTGAACATCTTAGCCAAATACCTCGTCAGCCCAATTAAACCCGTCTTAACTACCGTATATTCAACAGGACTATGCATTGCAGTACCTTCATATGTTTCGAAAGCAGGAGCAACAACACCTTGAATGGATGATATATTAACAATATTTCCACCATTTTTTTTCAAAAAATATGCAATAAATTTTTGGGAAATATTAAAATATCCCCCCAAATGTAAATTCGTAAAAGCACAAAAATCCTCATAGTTAATATCAAAAAACTTTCTACCAAAATTTTTGCTTTTTGGATAAGCATTATTCACTAATCCATCAATTCGACCATATTTTTTATCTAAAAACTGTATTGCATTATCAATAGATTGTGCGGAAGTGATATCTAAACAAATAACCTCAACAATAGCATTTTTAACATTGTTTTGAATATATTCTTGAACTTCCAATGCCCGCTTAGTATCCACTTCTGCAATAACTGCAATACCACCCGCTCTTGCAATACCTTCAGCAAAAGCACTACCTATTCTTCCAGCACCGCCTGTTATAACAATTACTTTTTGAGATAAACTAAGCATTAAATTCCTTCATAATCATTTCTATAATTTTAAAATCTATCTCAGTATCCACATCAAACATACTTATTTCATCCATTACATACAATCCCGTCATATCATTGATAATTGATACACCACTTAAGAGCGCTTCTTTTTTCCAAATATAAATAGAAGCATTCATATCGTATGTTTTAGGTGCATCTTGACGCCTTAATATAGGAATATCGGGGATTTTAGAAAGGGAGACTCTTCCTTCTTTTCCTAATTCAACTTGATTAAAATAAGGTGATTTTCGAGCTGGAACAGCAGTGATAATATTCCCAAAATTTCCATTTAGCAACAAATTATAAGAAGCTATGATATCACTTACTTTTCGTATGGGGGCAGTAGCATCTAAGTCAACAATAGCATCAAACTGCATACCATAATACTTTTCACTTTCAATAAATGCATGTTGAATAGCAGGAAGTTTGCCAGCTGTGTCGCTTGCCAATTCGGCAGGTCGCATAAACAGAACCTCCGCACCATATTGCTTAGCAACGGTAGCTATTGCATCAGAATCTGTACTTATGACAATATGCTCAAAAATTTCACTTTTTTTTGCTTGTTCAATTGTGTACGCTATGAGTGGTTTTCCCGAAAGCTCTCTGATGTTTTTATTTTTAACACCTTTACTCCCACCTCTTGCACATATCGTGCAAAGTACTTTACCATTCATCTATTTTGCTCCTGAATAATCTTTATCGTGTCCATTACACTCTGTGCCTCATTGTAAGAACACACTTTTTGCTTATCGCCCAAAATAGATCTGTGCATTTGCTCAAACATCTCATTTCGTTGAAGCGTTGGACATTCATAGTACTCTTCTTGTCCATTTCTAGACTTTTGGATTAAACGATTTTGAATAAAATCTAACTCAAAACTTTGATCATTTGTATCAACTATCATTCGACGATGTGTTATCTTGCTAATATAATCTATAGAACAATTGACAAGAACTCCACGCTCAGTCTTTCCGAGAAAAACAACCATATCGTCAGAGTCTATTTCCAAATCAGAAATACGTAATTGGTAGCTTTTAAGCTCTATTACTTTACCAAAAAACCACTGAACATAGTCTATTTCATGACTAAGGTCAAGCAAAACGCCTCCACCTTTTTCTTTCTTAGCACTATATGAATCTCTATAATCTACATTTTGACGCCATGTTGGAAGATATGAGCCACATGAGACATTAACACTAATAACTGTCTCATTACCTAAGAATTGTTTTAATTTTTGTAATAATGGATGAAAACGTAAAACATATCCAACAAAAACATTATTTTTGATTACATGTAAATATTTACTTGTTTCAAAAAGAGGTTTCTCGCAAAAAATCAGTTTATTAGAAAGATTGTTTTCTAGATATTCTAACTGTTCATAATGCTTATGCGTTTCAGAGGCTATGACAAAATAGTCATATTGCTCAATATTCTCAACTTCGCTTAAATGCATAAAAATTTTCTTTTGAGGGAAAGGTTGTCGGGTAACGATATCTATTGATGAAATCTCTGAAAATGAGAGTAAAACCTCTTCATGCCTTCGCCCAATTGAGCCATATCCAATCAACAATACTTTCACTAAAAAACATCCCCATATTCATTATTTGCTCTTTCATACTCTTCTATACGACCAATATCCATCCAGTACTCTCGAATAGGGAAAGAAAGTGTATTATAATTCTGCTCTATTAGCTTTTCAAACAGCGTAGGCATATCGTAAAAAGTGTCTTTAGACACATGCTTCACAACTTCTGGATTTAACATATAAATACCCGCACTGACAAAAAACTTCTGCACGGGCTTTTCTTTAATGGACATGATTTTACCGTTTTCTATATTCACAACTCCATAAGGCACTTGAAAATCATACTCTCTTACACACATTGTAGCTATCGCATTATTAGACAGATGATAGTGAAATAAGTGTTCAAAATTAACATTTGTAAGCAAGTCACCATTCATGACAAAAAAAGGCTCACTTGGAATCTCTTTTAAAAGACTAAGCGCTCCTGCTGTGCCCATCCTTTTCTCTTCAAAAACATACTCTATATTTACCCCAAATAAACTTCCATCACCAAAATATTCTTGAATTATATTGGACTTATAATTGACACACATTACAATATCGACAAATCCATACTCAGCAAATTTTTCTACAATTGTTTGAAGTATTGGCTTATGCCCAACCATCAACATAGGTTTTGGTGTATTTTCTGTAAGCGGTCGAAGCCTAGTCCCTAAACCACCTACCATTAAAATAACTTTATTGGGCTTCTTCTTTTTTCCAATAAGTTCATCAAGGATATCTAATCCAACTAGTTTTCCATCGCTATCAACAAGTGGAATTTGATGAATTTTCTTAGAAGCAGCCAGCCTTATAATTGACTCTTTAGTATCATTAATACTAGCAACCGTCGGATTTTTAAAATAAATTTTTTCTATCTCATCTTCAAGACTAATTCCACCCAATAACCCCCGTCGGATATCACCATCATTGAGTGTTCCAATGAGTTTTTCATTTTCATCAATTACTAAAAGAATTTGCTTTGAACTTTTATCTATAATGCCCAATGCCTGCTTAATGGTTATGCAAGACCTAACAATAATATCTTGGATATCTCGCATTATCGGTTTTCTTTCCAAATAGGCTGTTTAAGTTCCCATTTGCCATACTGCTTTTCCCAAAGATGCGGTGTTCTAAATTTTTCAATAACATCATGGTATCTATCTATTGTTATTCCCATATAATCACAACAATCTTTAATATACTGTTCAGGGAATTCACCATCAAATCGCTTAATAAGCGCTATTCCTTCATCCCTTGTTATATCCCCATTCCTAACTTCTTGTGCTGAATCATAGGTAGCTCGGCCAATACCAAATTTAATCGTTGTCGTATGATAATGTAGCCAATCTATCTTATCATCTAAAGAGCTATATTTGCTAAAACTACCCTCTGTTCGATGATCATTTGGCATAAAATTTGTATTTTCAACGGAATAATAATAGGTCTCTTGAGGATGCCATTTTACATAATAGCCAAGATAATGCACGGTTGTTCCTGTTTTTTGAATATCGTATGGGTTTACAGGAAAATACGCTTCTAAATCAGAAAGTTTAAATTTAAAATCATGAATAAGATCTTTTGCAGGAACGCCACCCAAGACTAGATCTGAAATACTAAGTTCTGCACTATAATATTTTGGATCTCTTGTTGGTTTTTCATTGTCTTCAATTGCATTACCATATTCAGCTTCATTTTCTCCAAAAATAACTAACGGAATATCAAGTAAAACAGATAACCTTGGCGCTAAATTTTTTTGACCTAAAATAAAAGGCTGAAAAGGATGTCCTAGATTTTCAAAAGCACTTTTTGTTAAAAATCTATGCAATTTTCTATTTTGGTTATAGGTATAGTTGGCAAAGCCTGCGTTTAACCACGACTCAAAATTCCTTCTACCAATATCTGTATACAACGCTGGTGGCCATGTTATTAAGATAGGGTTCATATTATATTTATATTTTAACATGTGCGCTGCTTGAACACTATCCTTTCCACCACTTCCAGGAACTACTACATCATATCTACCATCATTTCTTCTATACTTATTACAAAGTTCAATAAGTTCTTTTTCTCTTTCTTCCCAATTAATTTTTTTCTTGCGTTCAGCGTATTTGCATGCTTCACAAATACCATCATCGCCAAAAGATAATGTTCGCTTTTTTTCGCCTTCTTTTTGTGTAAACTCTACTGTAGAAGAGGGACGCTGATTATTCATTGTACATTTTTTGCAAAATTTCACTTCTAGTGGCAACCCGTATCGTCCAAATAATTCACTCATGATGCTCTCCTATAATGCTATAAAATTTTGAAACAATCGAATACCAGCTTCGCGACTTTTTTCAGGGTGAAACTGTACCCCATAAAGATTGTTTGCATTGATTGAAGAGACAAATTTATGTCCCGCATAATTCGTTAAAGATGCGATATTCGTATAGTTTACAACTTCGAACGAGTGCATAAAATAGAACTCCTCATACTCAAGTCCAGCTAAAAGCTTATTTGATTTTACAACATCAATACTATTAAAACCCATGTGAGGTACTTTGGCATCAACAAGCATAGGTTTTACTTCCGCTTCAATAGCGCATAATCCATCAGTTTTTCCATACTCAAAACCTAATTTTGAAAGTATCTGCATTCCTAAACAAATTCCTAACGTTATCTTTGCTTTCATAGCTTCTTTTAAGGGCTCAAGCAAATTGTCTTTTTGCAACTCATTCATTGCATCTTTAAAACTTCCAACTCCAGGGATGACTATTTTATCTACGTTATCTAGTTCTTCTTTTGTATTGACAATTTTCACTATTCCTCCAGCTTTTTCAATCGCCTTCTTAATACTGTGAATATTCCCAGCAATTCCATAATTGATTAGACCTATTATGTTACTCATTTTGAAACCTCTATTCCAACACTTATTAAATACTCTTTGATATCTTTAATAGTATATTTATCATAATGTAATAAACTAGCTATAGCTACTCCGCTAGGTCTTGCTTTTTCTATTAAATCTTTAATATCTTCCAATTTACCTGCCCCACTTGCGACAACAACAGGAATAGTAACCGCTTGGACTACTTTTTGGGCAAGTTCTATATCAAAGCCTCTTTGTCTTCCGTCAAAATCAACTGATTGTAAGATAATTTCTCCTGCGCCTCTTTGTTCAACTTCTTTGACCCACTCAAGCACATTTCTACCACTTTGTATTCTGCCACAATCCGTATAACATTCCCACCAGTTATCCCATTTTTTGGCCTCAATATTTACGACGACTGCTTGAGCACCAAATATTTCTGCTGCTCGATTGATAATATCTGGATTTTGTTGTACCGCATAGGTATTAAGAATTACCTTATCTGCTCCAACATGAAAGAGTTTTGAAAAATCCTCAATGCTTTGAACTCCACCACCAACACCAAAAGGTATAAATAATTCATTAGCTGCTTTTTCTATTTCGTCAAATAATATTTCTCTTTGATAAAGTGATGCTACAATATCTATATACATAACCTCATCAGCACCTTGTTCATAGTACTTTTTAGCAAGGTCTAAAGGAGTTCCCATTTTTCGCAACCCCTCAAAGTGAACAGGTTTTACCACAAAAGGTGGTTTAACATCAAGTTTTGCAATTATTCTTGTTCGCATTAATCTTCATCCTTCATTTTTAAATCATAAAATGATTTTTTCAAAATATTTGTTAAATTTATATTTTTAATTACTTCAATAATTTGTTTACTTGCCATTCCATCGCCATAAGGATTTTTAATATCCTGTAAGCTTCTTTGAAACCCTACGCTATAAAGTTTTTCAAACGCTTGAACTATATCTTGCTCAAAAGGCTTACAATCTATCACACTATTTGCTTTAATTCTTCCTTTTTGTCTATCTCCAATATTGATAGTCCCTATTTTAAAACTAGGCGCTTCAGCAAGTCCGCTTGAGCTATTTCCCACTACCGCATCCATAAATTGTAAAGCACTAAGATATCTCAGTTGTCCCAATGAAATAAAGCCTATCGATTTGTCTAAATTCTTAGCTACATATTCATCTATCATTTGATTAATAACTCTTCCATCTGTGTCGCTATTAGCTTTTGTAAAAATTATATTCGTATCTTGAAGTTTATCAAGAGCATTTAATAGTTCTTGAAACTGTTGAGATGCTGTAGAACTTTCCAATGTCACAGGATGAAAAGTAACTAAAATATTTTTTTTATTGAGTTTAAAATCAATTGATTTTTCAAACTCTTCTTTTGAGAGGAAGATGAATCGTTTAATATTTTCTATCCCCATACCACCAACATTAAAAACTTTATTAGGATTTTCTCCAAGCTGAATCACTCTTTTCTTATATTCCTCGTTAGCGACAAAATGAAGATGGCTCATTTTTGTTATACTATGCCTTATTGCCTCATCAAAAGCACCTTCTGTAGTTTCCCCACCATGAAGATGTGCTATTGGGATACGAGCTATCATAGCCGCACTAACCGCAGAAAATATTTCATATCTATCGCCCAAAACAACAAGCAAATCAGGCTTTAATTCTTCATATGCTTCTGCAAAAGAGATTTGTGCAAGTCCCATAGATTTAGAGATACCTACCGAAGAATCAGAAGAAAGCAACATTTCTATCTTTTTATCTATCGTAAATTCTTTTTCTATTTCTTTATAAGTAAGACCAAATTCTGGGCTAAGATGCATACCTGTAGCGATGACTAGAAGCTGTAACTCTTTATCAGCTTTTATCTCTTTCATCAACCAATACAATAAACCATATTCAGCCCTAGTACCCGTTACAACACAAATTTTTTGCTTCATATTAACCCGAAGGTGCTCCTTGTTAATTTTTACACTCGGTTAAGAATATTAATCCTACTATATGCTCTATTTTATTCCCCTGAAAAACACACTACACCCAAAAACTATTCAAAATATTTTTGCATAACACTACTAACAGCATTTGCATGCGAGTCTTCCAAATATTTCAAATAACTATCAATATTTTTTTTACTGACATGATAAAAACTATCATTATTTTTCAAAATATTTTCAAAAATATACTGTGCACTTTTTGCATGAATATGGTTATCATCCGTGAAAAGAGTGTAATCATTGGAAAAATTTTCTATATAATTTAGTGCATAAAAACTATCAATAACTGTTAATAATTGCATATGAAATAATTTTAATTTTTCTATATCGAACATTGCTACCTTATAGTCTGTTAAAGCATCTGTAAAATATGTTATTTTTATATTACGTTGGCGACAAAAATCATCTATTTTTTTGAGTGAAATAAGCGTATCACTCGTCACAGAAAGTAATTCTTTTTCTCGTTTAATATTTGCCTCAAAAATGCGAGTATTTATTTTTGTTGGCGAAAAGTACGTTCCCCTTGTATCTGTTGTCGTACCATTTTCATTCACCATAAATTGCAAATCTTCTTCAAAAACATTTTTTGAAACAGTTTCTATCGAACATAAAGTCGTTTTCTTAGTAATAAGCTTAAGAAGTTTTTCCCAATCATCCATGTTATTATAGTCAGTTATGTGACAATGAGAATATTTATTTAATACGTGGTAGCTTATGTTGTAGTATATTTCCTTAATGTTATTTAGCTGTTGTTCATCTAATTGATTTAAAAAATTATAGACACAATGTGGATTACCATACACATGATTTGGATTAATGACATTTTTAAAATTTAAGACTTCTGGGGTAAAGCATAATGACCTCGACGAACCAAAAACGATCATTGATCTATTTTTTTTTAGATATTCCATATAACGAGGAACTGTAAATTCATTAGACATAAATTTATGCTTATTAAAGACAAATTTCATTCCAGAATGCACGCCAAAAGGATCAATGATATAATTTAAAAGCCCAATAATAGGGATAAGTATAAAAAAACAAAACCATATTTTGACCCATTTTTTTTTATTCACAATACTATCCCTAAAAGTTAAAATATAAAAAATCAGAAGCTTTTTCAAGTAACAAAACAGTCCCTACAAAAATACTCCCACTCATAATAGCCGCTTGATAAGTAGCTTGAAAACTATTTAATGACTCGGTCGAATTTTTAAAAGATAAAATCATTATAAACCCTCCTAGTAACCATATTGGAGTAAAAATATCTCCTTTTATATTTGAAAAAAACTCCCCAAATTGAATTCCATATTGCATTAAAAAAGAGACCTTTGAAAATAAAAAACTC
>NZ_BBQF01000009.1 GCF_000813345.1 Sulfurospirillum arsenophilum NBRC 109478
AAAATAAACGCCACCATACCCGAAAAGGTGGCGTTAGATGTAAAACTCTTTTTCTAGTGAACTTCTTTCCAGATTTTCACTTTCCAAGCGTAAGCGAGTAGTGTAAAGAGCACCATATAGCCAATGAGTTTATAACCAAGATCTTCTCGTTCAGCTTTCTTACGATCACCCACTTTTTCCATATAAGCAACCACTTGATTTTGAGCTTTTTCACTCAAACCAACACGTGGCATTGAAGTACCTGCCAGTTGTTTTTGTGGATTGTTAATGAATGTTGTAAGGTAATCTCTACCTTTGGATCGAATCATAATCGAAAGATCCGGTGGTAGTGTGCCCATATATGCCATTAACGCTGTTTTATCTGTAGTACTCATCAGTTTGTCATACTTCATATCATGACATCTCTGGCACGCATCGGCATAGACTTTTTTATCATCCAATGTTGTAGGTGCAATAGATTGCAAGTACGCCACAATGTCTGCTACTTCTTGATCCAAATCGCCACCTAAACCAAAGAATTGAATCATTGGATGTGGACGTGTTTCATTGAATTTATGTTCAACTTTCAGTGCTTTGGTTGGATCTTTAATAAGGGCTGCAAGATAGTTTTTATCATAAATCGCACCTGCGCTGCTAAGATCAGGTGGTGTCACACCAAAGGTTGCTGAAGCACTTGCATTATCCATGGGAGCTGGCATATTCGCAACAGCCACACCATGACAGCCAATACAGCCAGCGCTTAAAAAGGTTTCTGCACCTTTTGCGGCATCACCTTTTTTCTCGGTTGCACCCAAATCTTTAAATGCAAAATCAGCAGGGGCAACATGTGGATGCATTTGTGAATGCGCAAATGGCTCAACGCCCCAATACACAACAGCGGTAAAGAAGGCTACAACCGCTAATATTTTTAACTCTCTCATTTGCAACCTCCATTATTACATTTAGCTTCCATTTTGGTAATAATTGGAAGAACGATAAAGAGCGAGATAAAGACGATCGTTGCGCCAAAGCCAACCCATGCATTTGCACCTGTTGGAGGGAGCTTTCCATATACGGTCAATACGATCATATCAACTAAAAGTACCCAGAACCAAACAAAGAATAGAGGTCGTTTATGCGCTGGAGCTACATGATCGGTATCTCTATCTAAGAATGGAAAAAGCATAAAGATAACGTTTGCAAAACCAAACGCTGCTAAACCAATATCCATAGCCGCAATACCACCAATATCAAAGAAGAAACCACGAAGCACTTCATAACTCCACAAGAAGTACCACTCAGGGTAGATGTGTGCAGGTGTTTTCATATTGTTGGCAGGTTCAAAGTTAATAGGATCCATCGCAAAATCAAAGTGGAAACAGACCAAGTAGAAGAAAATAGTAAGGGCAACGCCTACAACAAAGAAATCTTTGGAGAGGAATACTGGCCAGAATGGAACCACTTTAGACTCTACTTTTTTACCATCAAGGTATTTTTTAGCTTCAACATCAAAATCTAACTCTTCCGCCTCTTGGTTATTGACATGAGGTATTCTTAACGAGTAGAAGTGAACAGCAATGAGTAAAAGAATAACGAGTGGCAATAAGAGTACATGTAACATGAAGAAACGTGTTAATGTCGCATCCGCAACCAAGAAGTCACCTCTGATCCAAACCACTAAAGCTTCACCAATGAAAGGAATACCACCAAAAAGGTTGGTAATAACTTGTGCTGCCCAGTAGCTCATTTGTCCCCATGGAAGCATATAACCACTAAACGCTTCTGCTGAGAACATACCAAAAAGTGCCATACCGGTTAACCAGATAATTTCACGCCCTTTTTTATATGAACCGTAATAGATACCTGTGAACATATGAATGTAAATCACAAGGAAAATGACGGAAGCTGAAACACCGTGGATATGACGCCACAACCAGCCGTACTCTACTTCTTGCATGATGGTGTAGTTGACACTATCAAACGCTAATTTAATGTCTGGTTTATAGTACATTAAAAGGAAGATTCCTGAAACAATCAGAACCATAAAAAGAACCATTAAAACAACACCCATTGCCCAAAGGAAGTTGATGTTTTTAGGAATCCAATACTCTGTCATCATCACTTTGATGAATTTATTGACGGCTAATCGCTGATCGAGCCAATCGATAAGGCCAGTTGCTTTTTTAATTTCTGCCACGTTTGTCTCCTTTACGCTTTCTTAGGAACAAGTTTTTTATACTCTGGTCCCTCTTCACCAAGAACAAGCTTTGTTCCGTCTATTTTAAAAGGGGGAATGTCCATTGGTCTTGGAGGTGGTCCAAATGTATTGACACCACTGGCATCAAACTCGCCACCATGACAGGCGCACTTAAACTGTTTCGTTGTTGGTGTCCATGTTGGGATACATCCTAGATGCGTACAAAGTCCGATCATGACTGCATAGCTACTACCACCTGCAACGATGTCACGTTTCTCATTCTTTGGCATATCTGCGCTTTTTTTTAAGATGAAAATAGGCTTGCCCCTCCATTGGATCGTTTGCACTTCT
>NZ_BBQF01000010.1 GCF_000813345.1 Sulfurospirillum arsenophilum NBRC 109478
CTACACCTTCATCTTTGTCTTTCTACCAATAACTTTTTTTGTCTATTTCTATCTTAATAGTAAAAGATTAACCACAGCAAGTATTGCCTTTTTGGTTTTTTCATCCTTGATTTTTTATAGTTGGTGGAATATAGTCTATCTACCTTTGATTTTATCTTCAATGTTATTTAACTTTGTCATAGGGAAGTCTTTTGTTGAGATTAGAGATTCAGTAAAGAAGAAAACACTTCTCGTGTTTGGTATTACCTCAAATGTTACCCTTCTAGGCTATTTTAAATATACAGATTTTCTTTTGAATAACTTTAATGGTATCTTTGGTGCAGATATACCATTGCCTCATATCATTTTACCGTTAGGTATTAGTTTTTTTACTTTTACGCAAATTGCCTATTTGGTTGATTGTTATAAAGATAAAGTAAAAGAATATAACTTTATACGCTATGCCCTATTTGTGACCTACTTTCCTCATCTTTTAGCAGGCCCTATTCTTCATCACGCTGAGATGATGCCTCAGTTTGCGAATATTAGAAATA
Source organism: Sulfurospirillum arsenophilum NBRC 109478 (assembly GCF_000813345.1). NCBI lineage: Bacteria > Pseudomonadati > Campylobacterota > Epsilonproteobacteria > Campylobacterales > Sulfurospirillaceae > Sulfurospirillum > Sulfurospirillum arsenophilum. The sequence continues at coordinate 534 of NZ_BBQF01000010.1, forward strand.
AAACAAAGAATTATAAAAATATTGCTTTCGGACTTTTTCTTTTTTCAATAGGACTCTTTAAAAAAGTAGTCATAGCAGATACTTTTGCCCTGTGGGCAATTGCTGGATTTGATACAGCAACAACACTCAATCTCATTGAAGCATGGGCTACAAGTCTTTCGTATACCTTTCAGCTTTACTTTGATTTTAGTGGCTATACCGATATGGCTATAGGCGCTTCATTTCTCTTTAACATAAAACTTCCTATTAACTTTAATTCACCCTACAAAGCTCTAGATATTCAAGACTTTTGGAGAAGATGGCACATGACACTTTCTCGCTTTCTGCGAGATTATATCTATATTCCCCTTGGTGGCAATAGAAGAAGTGAAGGAAGAACCTATATCAATTTATTTGCTACATTCTTAATTGGTGGTCTTTGGCATGGGGCTGGTTGGACATTTATCTTTTGGGGTACCCTTCATGGCTTTGCACTCATGATTCATCGAGCTTGGAAGAGTTTAGGGTTTACCATGAATAAATATCTTGCATGGTTTATCACTTTTAATTTTATTAATCTTACATGGATATTTTTTAGAGCAAAAGAGTGGAGTGATGCCGTTAAAGTCCTCAAAGGCATGCTTGGTCTTCATGGGGTCGTCTTACC
>NZ_BBQF01000011.1 GCF_000813345.1 Sulfurospirillum arsenophilum NBRC 109478
CCTGCATTCAAACCACTCTCAATGATGTAGGTATCATGATGTACTGTTCCTGCTTTAACAGGTACTTTATGCGCTTTGCCTTCTTTAGCCACATAAACGTAGGAACCTGTTGCATCTTGCAAAAGTGCAATTTGGGGAATACTAATGGCATCTTTATAAACCAAGCCTTCTACATTCACACGAACAAAGAGTCCTGGTATTAAAATATTATTGGGATTAGCAAAGGTTGCTCTGGCTTTAATGGTAGACGTTTCAGCATCTACATAACTATCGATGAAGTCTAAGGTTCCAGCTTTAGCGTATTTACTTCCATCAGGAGTTGAGAGTTGAACAGGAAGTTTCGCTTGAGCGATACTGCTCCAGTTTCCTGAACCCATCACATATCGTTTTTTAAGCAATTCAATATCGGGAAGTGAGAATTCAACATAGACAGGATCTGTTTGGGTAATGGTGGTTAAGGTCATGGTATCACTACTAGAGCCAACATAACTTCCTACATCTTGTGCATTGAGGCTGGTCATTCCTGAGATGGTTGCTTTTACTTTGGTATAGTTAAAGTCAATCGTCGCTTTTTTAAGAGTTGCCCCAGAAGCTTTCAAAGATGCTCCTGCTGATTCAAAAGCTGAAAGTGCTGCATCACGTTCTTTTTGAGATACGGCATCTTGTTCAAAGAGTACTTTGGTTCGCTCCCAATCGCGTGTGGCTTGTTTAAGGGTTGCTTCTTTAACACCTACATCTGCCACTGCTTCTTGCATCAAGGCTTCATAACGATCTGAGTCAATTTGATAAAGCATATCGCCTGCTTTTACAAAGCTTCCTTCAGTAAAATGTTTTTTCTCCAACACACCACTGACACGTGCAACAATACTGACTTGTTGCATACTTTTTACTTTGGCTGGGTATTCGAGTGAGACAGGCACATCGGATGACACTACCTTATAGGTTGCTACGGACAAGGGCAGCATTGCTGGCATCCCTTGTGCACCTTTTTTATCTTGGCTTGTACAGCCA